>CAYYWK010000007.1:0-17978 GCA_964475345.1 uncultured Desulfobulbus sp. | reverse complement strand
GTCCCGCCCGTCTTTGGCCGGGAGCTGTGCTGCTGGTGGCCGGGGTTGTTGCACTCGTCATTGCCTCAACGTCAGCCGGCGTGATTTCCTTCCGCCTGCTCAGGACAGCGCATCTGCCGCAGATTGATCAGTGGGTTTCTCTTGGGATCGTTACTTGTGCGGCGGCATTGCTGATAGCATCGGCATTGCACTTTCTGACGGACTGGTCTGGCAGTCGCTGCCTGTATTGGGGAGTCGGAGTGTTCGGGGTGGTTCCAGCCACAATCCTGCTCTTTCGAGTCTGTGCAATATTTCTGCAGCTGTCAGCCTGATCGCTCGCTGCTTGTAGTACAGCTCCCACCTTGCATGAATGGGAGATGACATGTGTGCGGGCGGAGGGGTTCGGGATACACCTCGCAGACCTTTGGTGCCTGCCGAAAGACGAATACGGCAGCGGTCGATGGTTCGGCGCACCGGGATGAGAGCCAGTTTGAGCCTCGGGGTAACCAGTCAATCACGTGATGACGAGACCTGGAATCCATTTGACGAGCATGGCATGGAGCGTTTGCAGATCAATGGGTTTGGTGAGGTGGTCGTTCATCCCGGCGGCACGACTGGTTTCGGCATCCACTTTCCGGGCGTGGCTGGTCATGGCGACGATCGGAACGGTGCAGCCGGCTGTGCGGAGTTCACGGGTTGCAGTCAGGCCATCCATTTCCGGCATCTGGATGTCCATCAGAATAAGGTCAAATGATTCGCTCGTCGCCGATTCGACGGCAGCCAGTCCATCTTCGGCCATGGAGACCTGGAAGCCTGCCTGACCCAGCAGGATGCCCAACAGATCGCGGTTGAGAGCGTGGTCGTCGACGACCAGGATTCTTTTTGCGGTCAGGTTTTCAGGGGCGAAAACCAGGGGCGTCGGTTCGGCTTCTTCCGCTATCTCCCGGTGAGCACGGGCAAACGGAATGGTGACGGTAAACAGGCTTCCCTTGCCGGTTTCGCTCTCACAGGTGATACTCCCATGCATCAGTTCGGTCAGCTTCTTGCTGATTACCAGTCCCAGGCCGGTCCCTCCGTATTTTCTGGTAAGAGAACCGTCTATCTGGCTGAAAGGCTTGAAAAGTCGATCCTGGTCGTTTTTATCGATGCCGATGCCGGTATCCCTGATGGAGAAATTCACAACTATACTGCTGGAGGTTGCTTCCTCTATCTTGACCCCCAGGAAAATCTGCCCGTTTTCGGTGAACTTGATAGCGTTGCCGACCAGGTTCATCAGGACCTGCTGGAGGCGTGACGGATCGCCGTCGACTGTTTCTTCTGGGTCAATCTGGATGTCGAGGACGAAACCGATACCCTTGCCCTGGACCATCGCCTTGTGCAGCCGGTAGACTTCGTTGACGATGTCCGCAACCCTGAAGGTCTCCACCTCGAGGCTGAGCTGCCCGGCCTCGGCCTTGGAAAAATCCAGGATATCATTGACGATGGTAATCAGCAGGTTTGCTGAATCACTGATATTCTTGACATATTCCTTCTGGCTCGGCAACAGTTCGGTTCCCAGAGTCAAATGGGTCATGCCAGTAATGATGTTGATCGGTGTGCGGATCTCGTGAGACATGTTTGCCAGAAAATTGCTCTTTTCGCGGTTGGCCTGTTCGGCTGCATCTCTGGCTTTTTCAAGTTCATCATGGGTTCTCAGCCGCTCTTCGGCAAGCATTTCAAGGTTGCGGCTCTGGTCCTGGAGTTCAATGTTTTTCCGGTACAATTCTCTGTTATGGTAAAGGAAAAACAGCAGGAAGGGCAGGGTCAGGACGATGAAATACACGACGTGGAGTATGGATCTCAGTAATTCCCGGTGGAGCTGCTGCTCGACAGCGCTGGTTTCGATATCAGCACAGGCAAGAAACCATCTTCCTCCGGCGGAAATCTGCGGTATGGCAATTGACCTGAACTCCCCCCACTGGTCGCTGTATGAAGCATAGGTGACGGCTTTACGAGCAAAGGCATCGACGAACTCTGCCGGAATGTCCTCGTACGGCAGGAAATACCAGCGTTTTTTCTCTTGGGCCTCTTCGTCGCTGACGGTTGGTGCGGCAAAATGGTATGTGCCGTCTTTCTCGACGAGCGTATACAGCCAGGGAAAATCGGTTTCATTGGAGTAGCTGTTGAGCGACTTGCGGTTGGTCATTTCCTCATCATACGAGATTGAATGTTCGTCAACGGCACGATCGTGAAAATTGGGGGCGAGCATGAAGCGCAGGCTACTGGCTGCCAGGAAAAGACTCCGGTCAATATGGTCGTAGAGGGTTTCTCTGGCTTTTCTGTTTTCCCAGAAGACATATCCGGCCACTCCACTGAAGTATGCAAAAAAACAAAAACATATGAATAATCTGGAGTTAACTGATATCCTGTTCAACATCGGTATGGTTCCCTGCGGTGACAGTGTGGCGGCTGGAGGCGTGTTTTCATCCGGGTCGATGGCTGTTTCCGGAGGAGGGGGCACAACGAAGTGCCACCATGAATAGCATTGATTTAAGAGGTATTGTATCCTCCTGAGCTGGAAATTGTCCAGCGCATCTGTTGCTGCCCGGAATAAGCAATGCAGCAGGAATATGCCGATTCTTGGCGCGAGGCCGTGTGCGATCCGGAGGCTTGGCATAAGCCGTTGCCCGTGTGGTATACTTGCATACCCAATGGGGAACTCGTCAACAGCTAAGAGTCGGAAAAGGTGAAACGGAGCGGAATGAAGATCGATAGAGGCGTTTTTTCCGACAACTGGGAGACATTTCCAGACAAGGTAGTGCTGAGCACACCGATCGTGACGATCAAGGCAGGGCCGGTTCTCTGTCGAAGGAGCGGCAGAAGGAAGGATTTCTATCTCTTCGATTTTCCTGACTGGGTGAATGTTGTGGCCAGAACGCCTGAGAAGCGGATCCTCCTGATCAGGCAGTTCCGTTATGGTTCAAGCAGGCTGGAAATAGAAATCCCGGGCGGCATGGTTGATCCTGGAGAAGATCCCGTCACCGCCGGTAGTCGTGAATTGCTCGAAGAAACGGGCTACGCCGGCCGTAACGCGAGGGTTATCGGCAGGGTTTGCCCGAATCCAGCGATACAGCGCAACTATTGCCATACAGTCTTAATCGAAAAAGCCATCAAGGTGGCGGAGCCACGAATGGACGAAATGGAGGATATCGAGACCTTGCCGGTAACGGAGGGAGATATCCGGGAATACATAGCCTCAGGGAAGATTGAGCATGGTCTGGTGCTCAATGCCCTCGGGTTTTTTCTCGGCCTGTGAAGACGTTTTGAGGAGAGTGCTCGCGTGAATGGAGAGTGTTCGACAGAGAAGGGCATGGGGATGACCGGGACGGATCCGCAGTTGTCGGCCTGTTTGAGCCCGACGGCGTTCATCGATTCGGATAGCCGGGCGGTTGGCGCTTTTGCGGAGGAAGCCTGTAACAGAAAGGGAGGCATCAGCTGCAAAGAAAAGGCGATCAGCCTCTATTATGCGGTGCGGGACGATATTCGATACGACCCCTACGATCTGCAGGATTCTCCGCAGGCCTTGAAGGCCAGCACGGTGATTGCAAAGGGATCGGGGTACTGCGTTGCCAAAGCCGTTGTACTGGCGGCAGTGGCGAGACAGCAGGGGATTCCGGCCAGACTCGGTTTCGCCGATGTCAGGAACCATCTGTCGACGGCCCGGCTACGAGAAATCATGGGCACCGATCTCTTCATCTACCACGGCTACACCGAGCTGTGGCTGGATGGTCACTGGGTGAAGGCGACGCCGGCTTTCAATCTCACGTTGTGTCAGCGGTTTCAGGTGAGGCCGTTGGAATTCGATGGTGAGCATGATTCGATTTTTCATGAATACAACGACATCGGTGAACGGCACATGCAGTACGTCAACGAACGCGGCAGCTACATCGACCTGCCTTTTGAGGAGATATTTGCTGCCTATCGTCGGCAGTATCCACGGATGTTTACGAAAATGGCCGGCGGTGAACCGGCTGATTTCCATCGCGAGGCGATGCGGGAACGGAGAAAAGGTTGATCTGCAGAAGTTGCTCGCACAGTCTCGGCAAGAGCCGGGATGCTGGGCACCGACCTTAAAGATTTGCCGGTTCCTCCGTGTTCCGGTATCTTCAGGGAGAGGTCCAGAGCACCACGCATAAGGCGAGGACACACTGTTCAAAGGCATGACAGTCTGCGAACTGGCCTTTTGGCAAGAGATGGCAGGAGATGGGCGTGTATCCGCTTTTTTACCAGTTTGAAGTCCGACCCATGGCCGGAAACAGCCAGGCGGACAGTGTCGCCGGAGGGATTGCCACTGTCATGGTTTTTGCCGACACCGAGGAGGTCGGGCGTGCACGCAGCACCAGGTTCGTCGCCCGTCAGAATTGGCAGATCGTCGCGGTCAAACGGGTGATGCGGATGTGCTCCCGGCATGTTGCCGATCTCCAGCCGCACTTTCGTACGCTCTATCAGCAGGCGGAACAATATGGTATCGCTGCCCGGTTCGACTGCTGGACCGGCCATAGCTGCCATGTCCGCAAGGGCGATGCATGAAGGACTCATGCCGAGACCATAAAGAGCCTCCCGGGGAGGTGAGGCATGCAACGGGTGCGGCTGGAGAGTGCGGAATCGCTAGCGCGCCTATTCTCCTGGCCAGCAATCCCCATCTCCAATGGGGCATCCGGGCGATGGAGGATGGCAGCGTGTTGTCTGCGAAAAGCCTCGAACGTTGATTCCGCGGAGGCCCGCCTGATGCCGAGTAGCCGTTCAATGCGCCTCACGACCAGGAAAATCTGCACTGGCTGCTTAACAACAGACAGAACGGAGGCGCTCTCCGTTCCTCTTGGCAACCAGTATGCCGAACAATGAGACGCCTTCTCCCAAGACTGTTCTTGGTGAAACTGCTCCCACGCTTCCCCCCCCTGGAGGCCGCTACGGCGAACACGCGATGGATTAGAATGCGATGATACATGCTGATGAACAGCGCTGGTCAACTTATGAAACACGACTACGGAGTGCACAATGACGGATGATATTGGCAGGCGCCTTGTCGAATCCCTGAAATCGCCACAGACATCGGGCAGCCATGAGAGTTTTTTGAAAGCGATGGAACTGACCAAGGCGTATGCCGGTTCGGGGTCGGTGACGCATTTCAGCGCTGTTACCCGGTTGTTTTATGATCTCTTCGAGATGTTTGAAACAGGCCATGATCCACGGCAGAAATAGCCGCCATTGCCGTGAAGGTCGGTGAAGCTGCAGATATTCAGAAATATGTCGGCGGAACACGTCT
The DNA here is from genome assembly GCA_964475345.1 of uncultured Desulfobulbus sp. Taxonomy (GTDB): domain Bacteria; phylum Desulfobacterota; class Desulfobulbia; order Desulfobulbales; family Desulfocapsaceae; genus Desulfoprunum. The sequence continues at coordinate 12,694 of CAYYWK010000007.1, read as the reverse complement.
GAGATGCAGCTTCAGGCATTCTTGCTCCGCCCTGCACCTGGCAATGATGGACTCCAGGTATTTGATGTTTTTCAGAATGGCCGTTGTGTAGAGATCTTCGTCGATCTGCCAGCGGGCCAGGAAATGGTCCTGCATCGCTTTGGACACATCGTTGAACAGGACATGCAGTCTATAGGTGACCGTGGTGCGATAGAAATCGGCTGTTGACCGCATCAGTTCAAGAGGCGTGCTGTACTCTTGGGTCTGGCCGTCTTGTTGCTCCTGAAAGAGAAGAGGCAGTCGTTCCAGGTAGTAGCGGTCAGCCATTTGTGAAAGGATGTCTGCCGAGCCCACGACATGGCCAGCCAGCTGAATCTCTTCAGGGTAATCCTCAAGGTGGTCAATCCGGCTGTACAGATCAGTGCAGCGGATTATAGCTGCGCAGTTTTCCGCATATTCCTGGGGCAAGGAGGTTGCCTCCACATACCTCTGCAGGAAGCGTATCGAACGCGCTTCATGTCCTCTGATATAGCATGCTCCGGTTCGAGCATTATCCGTCTCGGAAAGTAACATTCCGGTATCATGGAAGAAAGCTCCAAGCATCCCCTGTATCAGCGTTTTTTCGGAAACAACCTTGCCCCTGCACCAGAGTCCATGGAAAAGTCGGGCAACTGCCAACGCCACCAGGCGGGTATGCCGGAGGTTGTGGTATGTCGGGTTGCTGAACCGAAATCCTGGAAATGAACCGTTGAAAATGGCGGTGATGTCGCCATTGATTTGTGTGATCTGAGCGACATCGATCTTCGGGTGGATAACCTTGGCGAGGGCGGTTATCTCGGCAATGGGATCGCCTTCCCCGCTTCCTCCCAGTACCAGTGTTGTATGATGCGTGTTCCCCATGCACCTATCCTAGCCGCTCGCTCATGACATCGCAACCCACGTTCAGCGTTTTGCCTCCATGACGCCGATGCCAGAATAAGGGCATCCTCTTGAATACCGCTGCCGCTGCACGATTATTGCAGCATTTTGAGAAATGCCACTGATACGCATGGAAGACGCTGCAACGCAGCGTGACGATTGCTGCAATGATATCGGAAGCACGAAATGGTAAGCGTATTGAAATCGGTCGCACACGTTCTTGCGGACAGTCACCGCAGATATTTCACCCTTCATGGCAACAGCGTTTTTTACAGGCTCACGCTGGCATTTGCGCTCCTTTTTCTTGCCGCCCTCCTCGGCTTCATTTTCCTCGGCATGACCTCCAATCTTCTGGGCAGCAAGGAATTGCAGTACTGCCTGCTCGGGATGCTTGTGATTTCCCTGGGATCCTATGCCATCCTCAAGGAGATAGCTCGCGGCATACTCGGCATTGAAGCGCGATTGAAGGATGCCGTCGAACCCCACTTGTCGTGCCTGAGCAAAGGGGAGAGCGAGCTGAGCAGCATTGCCCGGCTCACCGAAGAGATGGCGGCAGATCTCCGGCAGGTTCGCGCAACTTTATCCAGCAGGAACACGGAACTTTTTGAAATCAAAGAAATGAGCCGTCCCGAGGTAATGTCCGCTGATCCGAGATCTCTGCTTTCTCTAGCCATGGAGAGAGCGCTCCATGCGACGGGGGCCTGTGGTGGGATGGTTCTCCTGCTTGGCGATATTGAAGGCGATTCCGTTGAAGCATCCTGTGTGTATGCCAAGGGAAAGAATTTTCAGCGCGACGAGGCGGGTATTGACGGGATCCGGAAATACGTCAAAGGGGTTTCCGTACAATTTCCTCAAGGTATCCTGATCAACAACGAAGATCCCGTTTTCCAGAAATTTTTTGTCGATGATTGCAGGATGATCGCGATGGTTCCCGTGCATTTTGGGAAGGAGCAGGAGGTGGCGCTGGTTTTGGCAACCGAAGCTGAACATACCTGGGATGGGGCTATTCTGAGTTTTCTTTCGGCGCTGTTTCAGATGCCCAGTTACAGTTACCGAATGAAGGAACTGTGGATGCGCGAGCAGGAAACAAGCCAGGAACTTTACTCTGTCCTGAACATGTTGCGCGCCATCACGACTGCACAGGAATCTGGTGTCTTCCCTGCTGTTGCATCTGCACTTTTTGACCTGTTCCCGGCACAATGGGTGGGTTTGGCATATTTGGACACGTCCAGCGGGGAATTGCGACTGGAAGAGGAGTGCCATCGTCAGGGCGGTGGGCGCTTGCAACAACCACTGATCCTAGACAGAGCGTCATCACTCTTCCAGCGGGCCATGGATGGAATGGGGAGGTTTGAGTGCCACGATCTTGGGATGGAAGCATCGTGTTGCGAGAAAAATCTTTTCGTTCATCTCGGCCTGCGCTCGTGCATGATTCACAGTCTAGATCTCAATGGCCGGATCATCGGCGCCATATGTCTGGGCTATGCCAATGTCGAAGCGATCAACTCACGGGACAGGAAGTATTTTTCAATGTTTGCATCCGGGATTGCCATTGCGCTCGAGCAGGGTCGCCTTCTTTCAAGAGAAAAACGAAAGAGCAGTGAGCTTGAAATCCTCAACCGGGTGGGGACTGCACTGACAATGGTTGCTTTCGACATGCAGAGAGTCCTGCAGCAGATTGTTGAAATGGTCGTCCAGGTTCTTGGGAAAGAGATGGGTGCCGTGCTGCTGACCGAACAGGATTGCCTCACAGTTCATGCCATGGAGGGATTTGCGGAAGAAAGCTTTGCCGGAGAACGGATTCGCCTGGGGGAGGGCATCTGCGGATTGGTGGCGAAAACCGGAGAGCCCATGAATATCCTTTCCACAGCGGTATCCCCGGCGGTTGTTTCCGAGATCGAACAAAAGGTTGGGATTGCAACAAGGAACGTCCTCTGCGTGCCTATAGTCGGCAATCACAGAGTCACAGGGGTCTTTCTGCTGGCAAGCAAATATGAAAGGTTCTCCGATGATGATTTCCGGACATTGAAAGCGATAGCGACGTCGACGGCAATAGCCCTGGAAAACAGCCTGTTGTATAAGGAGATGAGAAAGTTGGTGGAGAAGGAACGCCTGATCAGGACGATTTTCCAGAAATATGTGCCCAAGGAAATAGTCAACCGCATCCTGGAGCAAGACGATCAAGCGCAACTGGCTGTCGGAGAGCGGAAGATGGTCACGGTCTTCAATATAGATATCCGGGGATATTCGGAAATGTCAAAAGTTGCAGCAACAGAGGAAGTGGTTGAAGTGCTCAATTATTTCTACATGAAAATGGGTGGAATTATACTCCGGTACAACGGCATGGTGGATAAATACCTGGGAGACGGTTTTCTCGCTATTTTCGGGGCACCGGTTGTCACCACTAATCCTGCACTGGATGCGGTTTTCGCAGCAATCGAAATGACACAGACAATAAACGAGGTCAGCGCCAAGTCAGTGGAGCGATGTGGAATTCCGCTCAGGATAGGAATCAGTCTGAACACGGGAGAAGCGATCGTCGGCAATATTGGTTTCGACAGGAAAATTGAATACACGGCCATTGGCGATGTAGTGAACGAGACATTCCGTCTTCAGGATCTGACCAGGGAAAAGTCGAATCTGATATTGATTGGCGAATCGACGTATCGAAAAATCACTCCCTTCGTCCTGGCTAAACCATGGGGAAAACGGATGCTCGGCAATAATGCTGGGGAAATGATGGTTTATGAGGTTGTTGCGCGAAGGGAAATACCCCCTTCATTCCAGTTCAAGCATGGAAGGGAGGGTGTCGCGCAGGCGGTCCATTGATATGCAACAGGATGGGCGAACAGGAAGAATCTGCATTGAAATCAGTTCCACGAACATCCAGGAAATTGTCCGGATAGTGCCAGGGGGGCAAGTGAACATTCCTTTCAGTTTTTGAACATCAATCAATGCAGATAATCGAGTATTGGAAGAGCATTCAGGGATAAGCAGCATTCAATGGGAAGGCAAATGCTGTTCTAGTCTACTGACAGATATTTATGTTGCTCAGTTATCAATTCATATTTGCCATTGATGAGTATATACGACCTGTTGTACTGATCTGCATAGGCAGTAATCAGTCGCCTTCCCTTGAATACATCATGAGAAGCTGCAACCATGACGAACCCTTTCCCGATTTCTCTGAATTTCAAACTGTTTTCGCCGGTTGTAGCTGAAGCGTACCTTCTCTCCTTGTATTTTTTCATGATTCCCTTGCTTGCTTAGGGTTGCCGTTTATCTATCCTTTTCGCCAATACCCTGGGAAAGGAGCATCCTCTTGCTAGATCAACGGGCCTCACACCAATACTCAAAACAGGAGATGGGTTCCCCCCCAACTCGGGTCGACCGCAGATAAGTCCTATTGATGTTCCCGTTGTTTCTATAGCACACAGCATGCCAGGTGATTCTTACAATATGCATGCAGCTCTTGGTGGAATAGAGATGTGCGGCTAACTCAATGTTTATTCGAAAGATAGTGGAAATCCTAAAGACAGACGGAGTTGTTACGCACAACGCGGGGAGTAAAATCGCTGAAAGCAAAGCGTAAACATTGTTGTCGTAGTCTCAGATATTGTGTAACCATAGTTGGCGTTGGTGTTTTGGCTCAGCGTGGTAATACAAGCAACAAAGAGTGATCAATTCTTGTATATTGTTGTCATGATTTGGATTATTGTTGAATTGCGTGGTGTCGATGGTGCGGGCTGCCATCAGTGAAAAGGATCGGCATCTGGAGTGTCCAGGGATGACAATCAGTAAGATGACAACTAGGTTGACTATTAACGGTGAAAAGTCTCGTGATTCAGCTATTTCTAGAACACATTTGAATATTCTGCAGCAGCGATTGGCACAGGTTGCGAATTCCTGGGCTATTGATGATTATCGGGCTTTTGTGACTTTTTACGCCGGAATGCTGCCGAAACTCATGTCGGTTGAACGCTGCACGATCTATATTTTAGACATTGAAAGCAAAAAGATCTGTTCGATTTTCGGCACTGGTCTCGCTGAGAGGCAGATTGAAGCACCGATGGAAGGTAGCATTGTCGGCAGTGTTATTTCTTCGGGAAGGAGTCATGTTGACAACTATCTGGAACTCAACGATGGTTTCCACCAGCATGTTGCCGAGCAGACGGGATTTACGTGTCGAAACATGTTGTGCTGCCCCATCCGCAGTCTGAGTGGCAAAGGAGTTATTGGCGCAGTTCAACTCATTAACAGAAGCGGTGGCACCCTTTTCGGCGATGAGGACTTGAAGCAACTGGAAGAGGCGGCCCATTACCTCTCAATTTCTATTGAATCGATAGTCCTTAATCAGGAAATATTGCGCATTGCCGGATACTTGAATAGTGAAGTGCATCGTTTGGGAAGGACATCTGTCGGCGGAGCCATGCTCATTGCCGAGAGCCCAGCTATGCGGGAGGTTCTTGATCTTGTTCGGGTGGTGAGTGAGGCGCCGATTCACATACTGATCCAGGGAGAAAACGGCACAGGCAAGGAACTGGTTGCTCGGATGATTCACGAAAACAGTGAGCGCGCTTCGCACCCTTTTGTTCCTGTGAATTGTGCCTGTATACCGGAAACCCTGATTGAAAGTGAATTTTTTGGACATGAACGAGGGGCCTTCTCCGGAGCCGACAACTCACGTAAGGGACGTTTCGAGGAGGCAGATGGTGGGACTTTGTTTCTGGATGAAATTGCCGAAATGCCCCTGCAGATACAACCCAAGTTCCTGAGAGCGATTCAGGAGGGGGAGGGCAGTCGTTTGGGTAGCAACAAAATTGTCAGATACGATGTTCGGTTGATTAGCGCCACCAACAAAGATCTCGCAGGGGAAGTTAACAGGGGCGTTTTCCGTGAGGATTTATTTTTTCGATTGTTCTCTGTTGAAATTTTCATTCCACCGCTCAGGCAGCGCCGTGAGGATATTCTTCCTTTAGCATTTCATTTTCTTGAAGAAACTCAGAAGCGATTTAAAAGAAAGGTGCTAGGTTTTTCTGAGGATATTATTGAATTTTTCGAACAGTATTCATGGCCTGGCAATGTTCGGCAACTGCTGAAAGAGGTTGAGCGCCTAGTTGCCCTGACTCCTGATGGCAGTTTGATACAGACTAAAAGCTGTTCGCGGGAACTGCTCACGTTTTTTGGTACAGCTGCGAGGCAGAGTCGGATATCCGCAGAGACCGGTGAGCTGGCCCTTGATGACCAGGTCAGAAAGGTAGAAATCAGTTTGATCAAAAAGGCATTGAAACAGTCCGCCGGAAACAAGGCCAAGGCTGCGAGAATGCTACAAATCTCGAGACAGGGCCTTGATAAAAAGCTGAAGCGGTACAATTTTTGAAAACTTTTGGAGACGATCCTGCCCTCAACTCAGCCTTGAAAAAATCTCAGCTCAAAGACTTATATGAATGATATGCGATGCATATGGCTGGACTTTGGGAATCATTGCATGTACATTTCAACAGGGTCTTCTTCAGTGGGGGGGCAAGACTAATCTTTATTTACACCATGTAGCAATGGACGCGAATACCAAGTCCGAGGTCATCCTCATTGTCGATGACGATGACCTCGTACGCATGACGCTCAGTGTACTGATTTCGTCTCTTGGATATCATTGCCTCGTAGCGACTGACGGCATTGAAGCGATAGAAGTTCTGAAGGCGACAGACGTCGATCTGGTTTTCTCAGATATTGCCATGCCAAACATGGATGGTCTGGATCTGTTGAAGTACATTGTCGAAAATCATAAGGGCACCGATGTTATCATGGCGACTGGCTTTGCTGAAAAGGCCAGCTACGCAGATGTCATCAAAGCAGGAGCCCTCGACTTCATCAAAAAGCCGATTGATCAGGCCGAACTCGAGGCAAAACTCGCGAGAGCTTTTCGGGAGCGCTCTTTGATACGACGGCTGGAGCAGTTGTCGCTGATAGACAGCCTGACATCACTGTGGAATAGGCGGGCCTTCGAAAAGAGGTTCTCCCAAGAGGTGGAACGCGCCAGCAGGCAGCGATATCAAGTGTTTCTGGCGGTCATTGATATTGATAACTTCAAGGAGTTCAATGACAGCTATGGTCACCAGGAAGGCGACGAAGTGCTGGTGGCACTGGCGGAAATATTCAATGAGTGTACCCGCAGCAATGTCGACATGAGCTTTCGCCTCGGTGGGGATGAATTTGCAGTCATTCTGCCGCAGACCAATGCCGACCAGGCAACAGAAATCGTACAGCGGATTCTGTTGCGTTTTGTCGAGCGTAATTTCGGCAAGACAACACTTTCAATCGGTGTCGTGGCATGCGTAAGAAACAGGGATCTTCCTCTTGAAGCCGACGAACGCCGGATGAAGGAGAGAGGGGACCAGGCGATGTACGAAGCGAAGAAAAATGGCAAAAATTGCGTTGTCTGCAGGTTGTAGCCAGTTTCTATCTGTTGCTCAATAGTGATTGCTCAGCAGGAACTGAGAGCGTCCTTGAAAAAGGATCTGTCTGGAGGAACAGGATATATCCCATTGAAACAGGCAAGGCAGAAGTCATTTTTCGTCATGCCGGTGGCTTGGACGAGTCCCTCCAGACTGAGATAATGCAGTGAATCGAGGCCGAGTTGGGCTGCTATTTCTTTGATTTCCCTGTTGTTTGCAACAAGTTCAGTTGCACAAGGGAAATCGATTCCATAATAGCAGGCATGTCTTGTGGGAGGGCAACTTACCACCATATGTACCTCCTTGACTCCGGCTGACCGCAACGAACGTACCCGGCTTTTACCAGTTGTTCCCCTGATGATCGAATCCTCAACAATGATCACCCTTTTGCCTTTAAGAAAGGAACGGACAGGGTTAAGCTTGACCCTGACGTTGAAATCGCGCATTGATTGCGTAGGCTGAATGAAGGTTCTGCCAACATAGTGGTTGCGTATCATCCCCATCTCGAGAGGAATTCCTGAGGCCTGGGAATAACCGAGAGCCGCATAGTTGCCGGAGTCAGGGAAAGGCATGACGATATCGGCATCGATCTGGGTTTCTCGAGCCAGAATTTCTCCCATCCGCTTGCGTGTTTCGTAGACGTTGATACCGAAGATGTCCGAGTCTGGCCGGGCAAAGTACACCTGCTCGAAGATGCAGAAATGGGTATCCTGCTTCGGCCATGGAAACAGGGACAGGATTTCCTTGTCGTTAAAGATGAGGACCTCGCCAGGTTTGACGTCACGCACGTACTGGGCTTCGACAAGGTCAAGTGCACAGGTTTCCGAGGCGACAATCCAGCCGCCGTTGTTGAGTTTTCCAAGGCAGAGCGGGCGAAATCCGTCAGGGTCCCGTACTGCAACCATCGTATCTTGAGTCATCAACAGCAGCGAATAGGCCCCCTTGAGCGCTGAAAAGGTCTCCCACAAGGCTTTTTCCAGACCGAGATGAGCTGTCCTGGCCAGCAGATGAAGGACTACTTCGCTGTCCATGGTGGTTTGGAATATAGATCCCTGCTCTTCAAGTTTTTTCCGTAATTCAATGGAATTAACAAGATTGCCGTTGTGGGCAACAGCAAGTGTCGTTCCCTTATGGGTGACCAGCAGAGGTTGGGCGTTGGTGAGATTTGAGGCGCCGGTGGTTGAATAGCGGACATGGCCGATGGACATGTGGCCCTGAAGCTGCTGAAGGATCGTCTCAGAGAACACCTCCGGCACCAAACCCATATTTTTATGGGAGGTAACCCCTGTGCCGTTAGAAGTGACGATTCCTGCACTTTCCTGGCCTCTGTGCTGCAAAGCGTACAGGCCGAAATAGGTGAGTTTGGCAGAATCCTGATGACCAAAAATTCCACAGATGCCGCATTCATGGGTTGGACGACCGGAATGGTTGAACCGTGGGGGGACGTTGGTGTGCTGTAGCATGACGTTACCTTCTGGAGGCGCCTCGATTGCACCGTGGTGAGCATGCAGTACATGCCAGACCTGGCGGTGTTCCAGCGGACGCATAAACAACAAAGGCACAAAGAACGTGCAATCTTTGTGCCTTCCTTCATAATCCATTGTAAGATGTTTAAAGTATGTGATGCCGAAATTCAACAAGAAAGAAATATCATCAGAGTTTTTCTCGTCGGCATTTAGTTCAGAAATAACCAGACTTCGTATAAGAATAGAAGGGAAATAGGTATGATAGAACTGACCAAAACGGTTAAGGCTGCTGGTTGAGCGGCAAAGCTTGGCCCAGGGGACCTGAGCCAGATACTCTGCGGCATAGATTTGCCGCGCGACGCCAACCTGATCGTCGGTGCCGAGACCTGCGATGATGCCGGAGTCTATCGCTTAAACGACGAGATCGCGTTGATTCAGACGGTGGATTTTTTTACTCCCATTGTCGACGACCCATTCAGCTTCGGGCAGATCACCGCCGCCAATGCCCTTAGCGATGTTTATGCGATGGGGGGAAGGCCGCTGCTGGCGATGAACATCCTTGCATGCCCGGTGAAGAGCATGGAACGGGAGATCTTCCGAGAGGTCATCCGAGGTGGTCTCAGCAAGATCAAGGAAGCTGGCGCACTGCTGGTCGGCGGGCATTCCATAGAGGACCAGGAGTTGAAGTACGGCCTATCGGTCACCGGAGTGGTGCACCCCCAGAAAGTTCTGCTCAATGCTGGTGCCAGGGCAGGGGATGTTCTCGTTCTCACCAAGCCGCTCGGAACCGGTATTCTGTCAACTGCAGTCAAGGGAGGGCTGGCCGGAGTGGACACTATCCGGCAGCTGACCGAGGTAATGAGCACCTTGAACCGCCTGGCGGCGGAGGTCATTGATGAAGTCCGGTCCAGACCTGGAATGGAGGGTGCAGTCCATGGCTGTACCGATGTCACCGGATTCGGCCTGATAGGTCATCTGCATGAAATGCTGGAGGCTTCCGGGGTTTCGGCGAGGCTCTTCGGACAGTACGTTCCATTCTTAGAGCAGACAGAGGAGTTTCTGGGGATGGGTATCGTACCGGCCGGAGCATATACCAACCGGAGCCATTTTCACCAGTGGGTCGCCAGTTCATCTAATGATACTGCCGATTTGGAGCTTCTGTTGGCCGATCCGCAGACGTCCGGAGGGCTGTTGATCGCAGCGACACCTAATGCGGCTGAGATCCTCATCAGTGAGCTCGGTGGACATGGATATGCTTTTCCAGTGGCCATTGTTGGGGAAGTCAAGGCCGGCAACAGAGGAATGATCGAACTGGTTTCCTAGCCACCTGTCCGTTCCTGTTCAGGGTTGGGTAACGAGGGCGTACAACAGTTCGGTAAGACTGACCAGATTGTTCAAATCAAGGCGCTCGTCAGTCGTGTGCACTTTGTCCATTCCTGTTGCGATTATCGCTGTCGGATATCCATAACTGCAGAAAATGTTGGCGTCGCTGCCGCCACCGGCGACGACGAAGTCGAGATCCCTGCCGATTTGTCTGCCGGCCCGTGAGATCCGGCGTAGGACCTGACTGTTTTCTTCAAGGTACATGGCGGGATATTCTTTTTCCACCCTGATATCGACGGAAGGGAAGCCGTCATGTTCGATGAAAGGGTTTTTCCAATTATCGACCGTGCGTTGAAAGGTCGCCTCGATTTCCCTGGTATAGTCTTCGAGTTTTTCCATGGAGTGACTGCGCACTTCACCTTCAAGAGTAATGAGATCGGGAACAATGTTGGTTGCGATGCCGCCCCTGATCAGACCGAAATTCGAGGTAGACTGTTCGTCAAGCCTTCCCAGTCGCAGCTCTGCAATCGCTTTGGCAGCCAGGCAGAAAGCGTTTATGCCTTTTTCCGGGTTGAGGCCGGCATGGGCCGCGATCCCATGCACATCGATTTTGATTTTGTTGGCGGCCGGAGCGCCGACTATTACCTTGTCAATTCCGGTGGAATCGAGGGCGTAGCCGTATCTGGTGGTAAGCCATGCCGCGTCGAGGTGCTTGGCGCCAAGCAGCCCGATTTCTTCACAGGTCGTGAATACCAGTTCGATTGTTCCATGATTTGCGGCGTTTTCTTTGAGCACGGTCATCAACTCGATCAGCGCTGCAATACCTGATTTGTCATCGCCGCCGAGAATAGTCTCTCCCAGGCTGGTGAATATATCACCGCTTCGGACCACCTGCACATTGGTCGCCGGTTCGACGGTGTCCATATGGCAGGAGAAAAAGAGTCCGTCGATATCTGGCGAATTGCCAGCAAAGCGCACGAGCAGGTTGCCGGTGTCCGAGCCAGTCTTTTCACCCGAATGGTCGAAATGGATGTCGTCTGCGCCCAAACTGGTGAAGCATTGGACAAGATACTCAGCCAGCGGCTTTTCACGATGCGATGGGGTGCTAATCTCGCACATTTCAACAAATGTTGCAGCCAGGCGTTCTCTGTCAATTTTTTGGGACATTGCACAATCCTTGTTCTTTTTGAAGATCCTGCAGCAGGACCACGGCATGGCAGGATATTCCTTCTTCCCTGCCGGTGTAGCCCATCTTCTCGGTGGTGGTAGCCTTGACGTTCAGACAGTCCACCTCTGTCATACAGCTTTGTGCCAGCTTTTCCTGCATTGCCGGAATATGAGCAGCAAGCCGTGGCGCCTGGCAGATGATGGTAATGTCGGCGTTGGCCAGGCAGAAATTCTTGCCGTGGACCAGCTCAACAACTTTTTTCAGCAGGTTGATGGAGCAAATCCCGGAATAGCTGGAATCGGAATCTGGAAAGTGGTAGCCGATATCGCGGGCGCTGATTGCTCCCAGCAGCGCATCGCAGAGAGCATGGGTAACAACGTCAGCGTCGGAGTGTCCTGCAAGTCCCATCGAGTGCGGGATTGTTATTCCGCCCAGCACCAGAGGACGGCCGGCAGTGAAGCGATGGGCGTCAAATCCGTGACCAATTCGCAGTCGGGGGGAAGGTTGGGTGGAGCACAGGATCATTTCGGCCAGCCGGAGATCTTCCGGTCGTGTGATTTTCAGGTTTTTTCCCGAACCTTCCACGATGAAAACTGGAATGCCAGCCTGCTCAAGTAAAAAAGCCTCGTCGGTGGCATCAATGTCGCCGGCTTCATCATAGGCCTTTTGGAGAAGGTTCGGTCGAACGGCTTGAGGGGTCTGAGCCTGCCAGACATCCTGCCGGTCGATCGTCGACAATACCGCTCCGGTTTCTGAGGCCTTTTTCAGCGTATCTTTTGCAGGAATGGCGGCGATGGCTGCCCCATGTATCCTGGCTGCCTTACAACAACGGGTTATGGTGTCCTGATCGACAAGGGGTCTGGCTGCATCATGAACCAGTACCACGTCAGTACTGTCATCGAGCAGCGCGAGACCTGCCTGGACCGAGTCCTGTCTTCTCCTGCCACCGGCACACAGTGCTATGCGGTCCGCGGGAAGATCATGCGCATCCAGCAGGGCCTGGGTCCTGTCGAGCCAGTCGGCCGGAACGGCAACAATGCAGCGGCCGATTTCGGGGTTTTCGAGAAAGGCTCCGATGGTCCGCAGGAGAATGGGCGTCCCGGCCAGTTCGAGGAATTGCTTCGGACAGTCACAGCCCATCCGGGTGCCGCTTCCTGCGGCGGGAATTATTGCGGCAGCTGTCAAAGGCATTGTCGAATGTCAGAGAGATGTCAGCCAGACACTGGCCGTCGCCGGATGGTTGGTCCGGAGTTCGCCGAGGTCAACACGAATTGAAAAACGGAGCGGGCTGTAAGCCGAATTCTGTTCCCTGCAAAGGGTCATGATCATTTCACTGGGATGTTGATCGCTCAACATCTCTTGCAACCTACCCGGAGATATCGGAC
>CAYYWK010000006.1:0-18663 GCA_964475345.1 uncultured Desulfobulbus sp. | reverse complement strand
AGCCGATTCCGCAAAGGTTGCTGAAACTGGCTGAAGTTCGATGGTAATCAGAAAATGAAATGGCGCACAAGAATAGCGGCCAAAGTTGACAGCCTCAGTTCCATCTGGTGGGAAACAGGCGGATGGATGCTGTTTGCGCTGGTTTTCACTCTTGCCCAGTATCTCCTTTGCCTGCATACGGAAAAGACCACGGTTGCCGTAAACGCAGAGGCGATGCAGCCAGCCGTATTCAAGGTGTACTGGGCGGATGCCGGTGCTCGATTCAGGGAGACGAATTCCGCTGCCGCCAAACTGGCGCAGGGGAGCAACCGCTTCACACTGACCATTCCTTCCCTGGCGGCGATCGGCAGCCTCCGGATCGACCCGCTGGACGGTCCGGGGAGTCTGGTAATCCGCAGCATGACCTTGACGCAATCCTTTCTTGAGCCGGTGGTCATCGACTTTCAGGCCTATCTGCAAACCAATCCTTCGTCGCAGGGGTTTGCAGGCTTGAAATCCGATCCTCGAAACGGGCTGATGCTGCACAGCAGCGAGAACGACCCCTGGTTGGTTGTGGTTCCCCGCAGCAAGGTTGACCTGCAGGTCCTTGCACTGTGGCTCGCGGCCGCACTCTTTGCCGGAGCTACGCTGCGTTTGCTCTTGGCCGGTAACTGGCTCAAAGGCGACAAGAGGGCCGGCCTGCTGCACGTGGAGATGGCAGCAGGGGCCGATTGTCTTGACAACCGTTGGCTGGGGTCTTTGCAGGAGGTGTTGCCGGGCCTGCAACTGTGTCGAACAATGACAAAAAGCAACCGATATATTTACCAATTCACCTTCACTGCTGCGAATGGACAGGATCCGGTCTCGCACATTGACAGTCTGCATCGGGAATATCCCCAGTTGCATTTCCATCTCCAGATGCACCGTTCCGGCCAGGTATGCTGAGAAATAAACGGCGACGAACGCTGCTGTTACTGGCGCTTTTCTGTGGTGTTCTGCCTCTTTTCCTCTGGGCGGTGGAAACGTCAGTATGGTTTGCGCCGCTCAAAACGGCGCTGCAGACGGACACGGTTGCCACAGGTGTCTTGAATTACGGCGAACTAGGGAAAATTCTCAAGAACCTCGGCTATGTCCAGCTTGTGGACAACGATGGCCGGCGTTTTTCTCAAACAGAAAAGAGCGGCGAAAACCTGGCGGATGCCAGGCTGGAACTGATCCCATTTCAGAAAAAGCGCAGGGTTGACGAGTACGTGTTCAAGGCCAGGCCGGAAGGAAACAGCAAAGCATTGGAATCGTTTTTCCCGCATGGCGTGAAGCAGAAAGAGGATTGGCCGATACTTGCGATCATCATTCCGGAAAACGACCTCTACGACGCCGATAAAGGGATTCTCAGGCATCGCGATAAACAGGGGAGAGAGTGGGAAAGAAAGGCCGAGGTTATCTTTATTGACGAGGGCAGGGTTGTCTTCTCCTCGGCGGTAGGTCTGCGGGTGCATGGTGGAAAGCGGCGGTTGATAAAACCGTTTCAAAGCTATCGGCTGCATTTCCGCAAGAAATACGGGATGGAAGAGATTCCGGCAGGTCTGGTGCTGGCGAAAGCCGGGGCGATAAAAAACCTCGTGGTGCAGATGACGGATTGGCCGCCTGGACAACCGATGAACAATCCCCTGGCCTATGACATATCCGCTCAAATGGGGTGTATCGTACCTGAGACGAAACTGGTCGAAGTCTATCTGAATGGAACCTCGGTTGGTTCGGCATTCATCACGGAGCATCTCAGCAGAAGACAGTGGGATCAGTATTTTCCCGGCGGCGACTATCTTTTTTACAAGTTCCGGGGAAACTTCACCCCACAGGATGAACGATTGTATTTCCGGCGTTTCTGGGCATATGTCAGGGATAAGAAGAATTTTAGTTTGGAAAAGGTGGCCTCAACGATTGATATCGACAATTTCAGTCGCCACGTATTTTCCTGGGTTTTCAATGGTACCACCGATGCCTGTCAGGGGGTCGGTTTTCTCGACACCTCGGACCCAGATGCAAAGTTGCGCTGGATCAACTGGGACATGGACCACAGCTACTGGGACAGGTTTGCCGAAAAAAACTCGGTGATGAGAAGTAATTGGCAGCAGGAGGGGATGGCTCTCATCTATTCAGCGGGCAACGACCCTTGTGACCGATCCATCCTGTTTTCCCGGTTAATCAACGAAAGTGACGAATATCGAAAGTATTTCAGTGCGCTGGTGACGGAAACCCTCAATCATCTGCTGACCGAGGAGTTTCTCCTTGCGCGAGTTGCCTATTATGCACGGATGCTTGCGCAGTTCGGCACACCACAACAGGAGTATATAGCGATGCTCGAGGAGTTTATGCGGCATCGCGCCGATTTTGTGCGAGAAGAGATGACACTGCAACTGGGGCTCAAGGGCCCTCACCTCTGCCGTGTTCTCGACCCTGCCCATCAGTCGCTGCTGATTGACGGGTATCCGTATGCTGCGAACTATAGCGGCCGCTACTTCAAGGGGCAGAAAATAGTCCTTGAACCGGATGGAGCTTCACAGGAGCTATTTTCCCACTGGCTGGTGGACGGGAGAAAGGTCGTCACCCACCGGCTTGAGCATGTGGTTGAAAAGGAAGTGGTCATTGAAGCAGTCTTTGCTGGCAGGTGATTGCCACCGCCTGCCCTCCTGCTCTGATCATGGTCCTTCCTCTCTGCCGGCCAGCAGGCCTTTGGCGCGGCAGATCCCTTTCATGCCGGCCAGATACCTGTCATACTGTTCGAGATAGAAGGCAAGAGCCTTTGAGAAATGCTTGCCTACCAGGCCATCGACGAAGACCTGGCTGATCTCCTTGTAGCGCTTGAGGATCAACTGTGAGCGGTACAGTATCAACCACTCTTCGTTCGACAAATCCTTTGCGATCAGTTCCAAGGCCTTGCGGGCTCTGGGCTGGTACATCCAGAAGTACATCATGTCGAGGGCGCTGACGATGAAGGCCTGCTCGAGATCCCGGGCCTCGTAATTCATTGTTTCGATGAACATCTTCGGGGATTGCAGCATGTCAAGGACATCCTCCTCGGGAAACATCATGTCGAGGCGCGCATAAAACCCGAAAAGCTGGGCGAGCTTGCTCTTGTAATCGGCAAGCCGGATACGGATGTTGGTCTGCCGGTCGGCCAGTCCCTCGATGACGCCGGCGACGCAGTCGGACGCGAATTTTGAAATGATGGCCGCCCATTTCTGCAGGATCTCATCCACCCCGGGGATCAGCAGTCCATGAAGAACAGTGGCGACCAGGGCGTTGAACAGAATGGCCAGCGGGATGGCGAGGATGGAGCGGAAGAAATTTGCCACGGCGGCGCTTTTCGGCAGGCCGCGGAACATGTTGTGGCTGGAAATGTAGATACCGTTCGCCAATCCCATCGCCGAATAAAGGACTATCGGGTTTGTTGCGGTGGTGATGCCGAAGGTCTGGTCGAGCAGCAGCGACTTGACGAGAAAGTCGAGCAGTGGCACTGAGAACCCGGTATAGAGCAGGGAATCGGCGATCCGGGACCAGCTGACGAGGGCATTCCACTGCAGCAGCGGGGAGCGGCGGAGGCCGCCGCCGCCCAGGATGGACTGGATGATATTTCGCAGGCAGGTAATGCCGAGCCAGATCACGGCCCCGAAATAGGCGAGGAGCCACCAGTCCTTGGTCAGGCTGAAGGTGAGAAAAGCCGGGATGAACCCGAGAATCACCTTTAGGAAATTTTTTATCCCTGTATTCATGTACTTCAGGGGATTGCCCATCCTTTCCTCGCCGTCTCCGGCATCCAACCGGGTCGCGGACTCCGCCTGGTGCCGCAGGCCGCCGAGGGTCACGACATTGCCTGTCTGGCCGGGGTGGAGTTCGATCGATTCGAGGCTCCAATCCTGCCACTCGCTGGTCTCCGCCAAGCGAGTGCCGGGGATGTTGCTGAGCAGGTACTCCAGGACGGTGTCTGGAATCTTGCGACGGCTGTGATGGTGGTTGACCATCCGGGCGGTGATCGGCAGGCATTTCCGGCGGTTCTGGCGCAGATCCTGGAGGACTTCGCGGCGAGCTCGGGGAGGAAGGGTATCGAGGACAACCAGCCCCATGCCGTACTGGTGCTCGGACTGCCCGGTTGAGCTGCTGCCGATGCGGGTTCCCAGGCTGCGCTTGCGGTAGTAGGTATGGAACGTCTCAATGTTGAACAGAATATTGAGGAGGCGTTCCTTGCGTTCTTCCATGGCCGCCAGTTCTTCGGCCTTTTCCCTGATTTCGAGGTCAGTGGGCGTGCGGTTTTTTCTCGCCAGTTCGAGGGACGTTTCCAGGGTGCTTCTGCTGTTCTCGAAATCCCAGATGATTTCTCTGATCGTCCGCTTGAGGACGATGACATTGTCCTCATTCAGGGCCTTCTGCAGGGAGTTGATGAGCCCGTAGGTCCGCTCCGGATTAACGATGGCCACGGCTTCTCCTGACAGGCCGCCTGGTTTGCCGATGTTCGCAGCCGTCGCCAGGCCGTGGGTGGCGTCTTTGAGATTGTATGCCTCGAGATGGGTAATCTTCCCCTGGCAGTCATAGAGCAATTCGAGGGTGTCCTGAATGGAGAGATTGCTCAGGCTCAGCGTGAAATGGGATCCGGAATGGAGAGCCGCCAGGCGGTTGAGCAAGTCCCGGGGCATACAGCGGAGCAGTGGCGGGGAGTCTTCGCTGGGAATGTACGGATCCCTGATTTCCGGATTGCGGCCGGGACGAAGAAAGTGGTCGATCAGCATCTCCCGGGACAAAGACCTGAGCAGACGGAAACGGGCCTGGATTGCCTGGCGCTCTTCAATGGAAACCTGGCTGAACTGTTGCCGGAGTTTGTTGATTTCTTCGCTTATCTGGGGCTGCAGCGAACTGTGGATGAATTTGGCGAGGTGCAGCAGGGACGGCTGGCCGGTACCGACGGAGTTGATGAATTCCTGCCGGTCGATCTTCCCGACGTCCAACCGGAAGTCACTGCCCAGGGTAAGCCGATGTCTGCCGTTGAAGACCTCAAGCACCTCGAACACGTAGTCCTGTTGATAGCGGGATACCTGGCGGCCTTCCTCCATCAGTACCCGGACCTGCTTTTCCTGGAGGAAATGGAGCAGCGAGTGGCTGTCGGCAAATCCATGCGGGCTCCAGGTGATCCTGGCAAATTTATCAAGAAATTGGGCGGAGAACTCGATGCCGATGCGGATATGGACATCGAGGATGGAGCCAGCCTCGAGCAGTTCCTCGGCCACCTCGGGGTCGACATAGTTGTAGTAGATGACCGTCAGGTTGCGGATCCCCTTGATCCAGGCATCCATCACCAGATGGGTGGCCGATTTTCTGCCCTTGGTGTTGGCATCATGCACCCGGTCGTCAAACGTGAACTGGTTCCATTCCTCCGGCATTTCCAGCAGGTGGTAGCGGGCGAGTTCGGAACGGACCAGGCGGGGGCGGCCGGATGAGACCAGCCGGAAATCATGGGCGAGCTTGAGTTGCCGCAGGGTGTTGCCGCGGTTGCGAACCAGCTCTTTCATGATCTGCATCAGGACCCTTGCGGTGTTTTTCTTGTAGAAGGACGTCGCAGAGGAAAAAACCTCGTCGCGCAGCGAACGCAGGGCCAGCAGACGGTCGTCCGCCTTGCCGGTCTCCAGTGAGCCGAGCAGCTGGATGATGGCGTAGGCTATCCGCAGTCCGCTGGTGGCCGCCATTTCCTTGATCCCGTGGGGATGCATGCTCGAGATCATCAGCGGGCTCATCGACTGTTGCTTATGGGTCCGGCTCAGGACTTTCTTGACGATGCGGAGCAGTTCGTAGTCGTCCTTGTCAAAATAGAGCGCGGTCTGTTTTTTCGGCATGGGGTGTCCAGGTGGATTTTCAGTTAGTGGGAAAGACTGGAATATTCGATAGTGCTTAAAGTATCACGTGGTTGGGGGAAGTTGTCAATGAACGTATTGGTAAATTGGCCACTTCCGCGATATCGCAGTTGTGCCGGAGCGATCTTCCCTGGAAAAGTGCTACAGGCTGACATAGGATGAAAGAACAAGCCGCAGTCACGGCCTCTCACTTTCTGGGAAATGCCGGCAGGACGGAGCTGAAAAGGAGAAAGGCATGAAGAAAACGATGAGTCGAAGTACAGGTTTTCATGGGTGGCTGCTGCCTCCGGCAGCAATGCTGGCTGTCGCCTTGAGCGGATGCGGTCCGATGTACGAGACCAGGTACAACCTGACGCCGCCACCCGGGCAGATGGGGCAGGTATGCGTCAACCAGTGCGACCAGATCAGGCTGCAGTGCATGCAGGGAGAAGATCTGCGGGTCCAGAACTGTGAGACCCAGAACCGCCTGGCCAGGCTCGAATATGAACAGTGCAGGCAGCGGGGATACTCCGACTGCTACGAGGATACCACCTGGTGCAGCGCCGACTATGAGCCGTGCGAAGGCCAGTTCCGCCAGTGCTACCAGAATTGCGGCGGGAAGGTGGAAAGCTATCAGGTCTGCGTTTTTAACTGCAATTGACCAAGGTTTCGTGAGACCCCGGTCATGTTCCGGATACGACCGGAACGCCCGTTCCGGTCTTTTCGAGGACGCAGAGCAGAACCCCCTCGCTGAGCGCAATGGAGACCTTGTCTGCGGTGACGACGTTGCTGATGCCCAGGGTTGAGCCGAGCGGTATGTCGAAGCTGGCGAGGGAGAATTCAAGTCCATACAGGCTCACTCCTGCGGCAGGGTCGCTCAAGGGGATGATCGACAGCATGTCGCCCGGGCAGCCGGTGAACAGGTGGCGGGCCGGACCCTTCAGGCAGAACAGTGTTGTCGTCCCGGTTTTGAGCGTCATCCGGATTCCGGCATAACGTGGCGACGCCAGCAGCATGACCGACGATATGCTCATGTCCCACCGCTCGCCGAGGGCCCCGAGGATGACGATCTCCCCTGCCCCTCGCTCGACAGCCAGATCGATGGCCAGTTCCAGGTCGGTCTGATCCTTGCGCTGCGGGAAAACATGTATCTCAACATCCAGCAGCCGGAGTTCATTCAGGAGCCAATCCGGGATTGAATCCATGTCGCCGACAACTATATCCGGCGTCAGGGCATGGGAGTGGCAATGGACGGCACCGCCATCGGTGGCAATGATCAGGTCGAAGCGCCGAATCTCCTGAGCATCGAGAACGTCCATTGCCAGCGGGCCATTTGCAAAGATGACACAGTTCATTGCGTCCTCACGGTGCAGGGAGCAGGACGATGGCAGTCGCCTTGTTCGAAAGTGCGACTGGTACGCCCGGACCCGGCGGTACCGGTTCGGGAGGCAGATCAAAAACCAGGCGGGTCTCTCCAGCCACAAACGTCAGTTGGTAGAACCGGCCCTGGAAGCGGGCGCGTTCAACAACACCCTGGAGCAGGATATCATCGGAGTCATCGGCTGATTGCCCGACGATCGAGGCGGCGTCTGGCCGGATCAGCAACATTGCCTCCTGGTCGACGGTTTTCGGCTCACTGGGACCTGGGTGATGCGCTGTTCTGGCAAGAAGCTCGCGGCACAGGCTGGTCCCGGCGGAGACGATGTTGCGAAACCCGAGAAAAGAGGCAACTGCTGCTGAGGCCGGCTGGCGGTAGACGCATTCCGGTGTGGCATATTGTTCGAGCCGGCCTTCATGGAGTATGGCGATCCGGTCGGCAACGGCAAAGGCCTCGGATTGATCGTGGGTTACAAATATAGCGGTGATCGCCAGGCTTTTCAGGATGGTACGGATCTCGTCGGCAAGCCGCTCCCGGAGTTGCAGGTCAAGCGAGGCGAGAGGTTCGTCGAGCAGGAGCAGGCGTGGTTGCGGAGCCAGACAGCGGGCCAGGGCGACCCGTTGCCGTTCCCCGCCGGACAGGGAGGCGACCGAGCGTCGTTCAAACCCCTGCAGGCCCGCCATTCTCAGAACTTCCAAGACCTTTTCGTCACGAAGACGACGGTCAACCTTCTGCATTTCCAGGCCAAAGGCGATATTTGCCGCAACGTCACGGTGCGGAAACAGGGCGTATTCCTGGAACATCATGCCGATGGAGCGCTGGAACGGCGGGACGACTGTAATGTCCCGCCCCTCGAAAATAATCTTCCCTGAAGACGGCTGTTCAAGACCGGCAACCAGGCGCAGCAGCGTCGTCTTACCTGCCCCAGATGGACCGAGAAGGGCGATGACCTCTCCCTTGGCGATGGAGAGATGGATATCGGCAAGCAGGGTCTCTCCCTGGGCGCTCAGGCCCAGTCCCTGTATCTCCAGAATCGCCATTGGTTGTTCAGTCCTTTCCGGGGGATAGTCGTTCCAGAGCGAAAAAGCCGGTGATCGTCACCAGCATCAGGATACTGCTCATGGCCATGGCCTGGCCATAGTTCAAATCTCCCGGCTGGCTGAGAAAACGAAAAATAGCCACCGGCATGGTTGGAGTGAAGGGGCGGGCGATAAAGGAAGTCGCACCGAATTCTCCCATGCTCACGGAAAAGGCAAATACCGCGGAGACGGCAATGGCGCTGGCGGTCAATGGAAGGTCCACATGATACCATATTCTGCGGGGCGAAGCACCCAGCATCGCGGCGGATTCCCGTAATGCACGGGGAATGCTGCGTAACGCGGGAAGCAGGCAACGCACCACGAAAGGAAATGCAACAAGAGTGTGAGCCAGTGGAACGATCGCAAGGGAGTCACGGAGATCGAGGGGAGGGCGGTTGAGGGAGACAATGAAGGCGAAGCCCATCGTCACTGCCGAGGTGGCGAGCGGGAGCAGGATGAGAGTTTCCAGAAGGGATCGGAATGGGAGTTTTGGTGCAGCAAGGGCGGTTGCGGCCGATGTGCCGAGGAGAAGGGCCATGATGGTGGCTGCCAGGGCAAAGAGGAGGCTGTTGAAGATTGCCTGGCTGGCTGGGAGTGAAAAGACCGAATTGCTCTGATAGCTGAAAAGATTCATATAATAATGGAATGAAAATCCCTGCTGAGTCGAAAATGAGGAGGCTACAAGGGCCATGAGCGGTGTGGCAAGGAGGGCGAGCATGATTGTCAGGTTTGCCGCCAGAAAGAGTTTCTCGCCAGTCCGTTGCGCTGTTTTGGTCCGGAGAGGCAGGGTGTCGGCAAAGAAGGACAGCGGGGATTTCATCCCTATTCGGACATACAGCCACATCAGCGTGAAATTCATCAGGATCTGGAGCAAAGACAGGCTGGCGGCTACTGGCAGGTTGAACAGGTTGACGGCCTGTCTGTAAATTTCGACCTCGATGGTTGCCTGGCCTGGTCCACCGAGGAGAAGAACAATGCCGAAGGAAGTGAAACAGAAAATGAAAACCAGCAGGGCAGAGGAAATGATGGCCGGGGTGAGCAGGGGCAGGGTGATCCGGAAGAAGATCCGGCATGGGCTGGCGCCCAGCAGTGCGGCGGCCTCGCCGGTCCGGGCATCGATCCGTGACCAGTATTCGCCGACGATTCTGAGAACCAGCGTATAGTTGTAAAACACATGGGCGAGGAGGAAGAAGGCGATCGTCTGTTCAAGCTGTATCGGCGGGTGCTGCAAGTGGAACGTCTCCATCAGCCAGCTGTTGAGGAGTCCGTTGGCGCCGAGCAACGCCCGGAAGGCGGCGGCGGTCACCATTGTCGGAAGGACAAATGGGACACTGCTGATTGCCCGCAGCAGCCTCTTGCCTCTGAATTGATAACGGGCATAGATATACGCTCCGGGCAGAGCAAGGAGAAACGTCAGCAATGTTGAGAGTGCTGCCTGCCAGAACGTGAACCAGGCAACCCGGAAATAGATGCTGCTGCTGAGAAATTGATTGAGCCCGAGGTCTGATTCCTTGAAGTTGATCGAGTAACTCAGGAGCAGGACATGCAGCAGCGGATAGAAATAGAAGATGAGCAGAAACAGCAGCGGTGGTATCAAAAAAATGAAACGCAGCGGCAATACATATGGGAGCATGGTGACGTTCCACCCGGTGAGGACGGTGTTTTCCGCTGCCGCCCGGAGGCTCCGGCAAAGGAGGAAAGACGGTGGCGGTGGCGGATGGTCAGCGGAGCATGACTGTTGTCCATTCCTCGAGCCAGCGATCCCTGTTTTTCTCGATTTCCGAAGGCGAAACAAGGGCTGGAGCATCGGCTACAGTTGCATGTTGCAGAAAGACTTCCGGCAGTTTTGCCTCAGGATTGACCGGGAAAACAAACATCTGCAGAGGGACATCTTCCTGGAATGGGATGTCGAGCAGGAAGTCGATAAACTTCCTGGCCAGTACCGGCTGCTTGGTCCCGGTGAGAATGCCGGCGAATTCAATCTGTCGGAAGGCGGAGCGATTGCCTGTGACGGCGGCAGTAGGGGCCTCGGTCAGCGGTGTCGAGCTGAAATGAACTGCAGCCGGCGGGCTGCTGGCATAGCTGACGACGATCGGGCGGTCCCCTTGCGAAGCTGCCGTGAAATGGCCGTAGTACGCATCTTCCCAGCCGTTCGCGACAATCGCCTCGTTGTTTCGCAGCTTTTTCCAGAAATCTCGATACCCCTGCTCGCCGAAATGGCCGATGGTTGCGAGCAGGAAGGCCAGCCCCGGCGAAGAGGTTGCTGGGTTTTCAACGACTGTCAGACCTTTGTAGGCGGGTTTGATGAGGTCTTCGAGAGAGGTTGGCGGGGTTATCCCCTTTTCGGTAAACCATTTCCGGTCGTAATTCAGGCAGACGTCGCCGTAGGTGATCGGGGTGAGG
The DNA here is from genome assembly GCA_964475345.1 of uncultured Desulfobulbus sp. Taxonomy (GTDB): domain Bacteria; phylum Desulfobacterota; class Desulfobulbia; order Desulfobulbales; family Desulfocapsaceae; genus Desulfoprunum. The sequence continues at coordinate 7,948 of CAYYWK010000006.1, read as the reverse complement.
CGATTTTCGGGGTCGAGCAGAAAATTCGGCGGGATTTTCGACAAGGCCTGCGGAATGTAGGGGTCGAAGATCGAGGCGTTGACCGCCCTGCTGAGAAAGGTGTTATCGACTCCAAAGAAAACATCAGCCAGAGGTTTGCCCTTTGACAGGATGGCCTGGACGAGGGCGGTGCCGGCGTCACCGGATTTGAGGAATTCTACCTGGATGTTGTTGTCCTGCTCGAACTTTTCGATAACCGCCTTGCTGGCGTTGAAACTGTCGTGGGTCATGACCCGGAGCTTCTCTGAGGCCTGTGATACATCGAAAAAACACAGGAGATGGATCAAAGCCAGTATACAGGAAAGCCTTGGAAGGCTGAACATAGCGTCTCCTTGGGGGAAATGGGGTGAGGGCAAGAAGGGCAGAACCGCAAGCAATGCGCGATGAGACAGGCAGTCTACTCCTTCCGCTCTAAAACCGATTGCTTATGTCAGTGAGATTCCCGGCAGCGCAAAATTTCCCGGTTTCTGCTGGCCCTGACCGGCTGATTGTTTCTCTGGAATACGGTTGTTGTGTGGATGGGGCTCTTTTTCTGCCTGGACCGTTCTGATTTTCTCGGAAATATAGTGGAAAAAACTGGCATGAACAATAACTTTCCTGGAAAAACGCATGATTGCCGCTTTCTTTTCTTTTTTGGATGGTGTAGTATTTCGAGCATCCGTATTGTTCCCTGGCAGATTCGGTCGGCGATCGGTTCGCTAGCCCAAGCCGGGGTGGTTTTGCAGAGCGGTACACTGTTGATCTGGTAGAGCGTTTGGTACCGGGGGGACGAGGTCGTCATTCAGGAGATGATGACCGCCGGTTCGAGAAAGAGAAGTCAATCAAGGAGAGTACAATGGAAAAGAGATTGTTGCTGTTCATCAGCCTGTGTCTGGTTATGGCTTGTGCTTCATCGGCCTTTGCAGCTGTCACGCTGAAGAGGCTGGCGGACCACCCTTTTTATCGTCCACCTTTGACATCTGAGGCGGACCTGCGAAGCATGGTAGAGAAAAGCGGCCCGGATATTCAGGCTGGTTTCGAAAAAGCAGGCTACGGTGATCTGTATCCCGAGTTTGTCGCCCAGTTTCCAACTGCCAAGGTGGAAACCATCCAGGTTGCACCTGGTGATCATCTGAGCTGGATGCTGTTCCGACGCAAAGGTACCGGGCCGGTTGCAGCAGTCAAGGATGTTACCTGGGGCGGTGAGGCTGCGTTTGACGCATTCAGTTTCTTCATCGACAAGGAGGGTCAGCGTTTTCAAATGGTCGTACCGTTTGCATGTGGCAACCTGAGTCTGATGAATATAGGCGCAGTGCCCCCTCCGCCCAACCAGGATCCGGTCTGTACGATGAATGTTTCCGGTGGCGAAGTGAAATGTGGAGAGAAGATCACTGTTGATGCCACAGGTTCGACAGATCCGGACGGAACGATCGCCAAGGTCATCTTCAGGCTGGTCGATGCCTCCAACCAGGTTGTTGCCGAGCAGGTGGACACTGAGGCACCGTTTGTACAGGAATTTACCGTCCCGTGTGAATCCGACCAGTACACGGTCAAGGTTGTGGTGGTTGATGCCGATGGCGCCGAATCAAGTCCTGCCGACTGCGCCCAGACGGTGACAGTGGCCAAGAAGAAAGGCGGCCCCGTCGTTGATTTCGGGTATGCACGTCAGACTGACCCGGCCGACTACTTCTTCGGCCGTATCGGCTATGAGTATTTCATCACCGACAAGGTATCGGCGATCGGCGCGATTGGCGGGTTCGCCCGTTTCAACGGAGATGACGGTGGCAGTGCCTTCATTGCAGACGCTCTGCTGAACTACTATTTCACCGACAAGCTGTTCCTCGGTGGTGGTATCGGCCTGTGGACTGGCGATGACGATACCTCCGATGATGAAACAGAGATCGACCTGATCGTCAACATGGGCTACCAGGTGCATGAGAGTGCCGGCGGGATGAAAACTTCCCTGTTCTTCGAAGGTCGTTGCGAGGCGGACGAGGTGGTTTCCAGCCTTGCCACTCGTCTTGGTTTGGGTGTCCGTCTGCAGTTCTGAAAAATTACTGCAGGTGTGTCTTGGCAGAAAACCCCCTCCGGGTATCCCGGAGGGGGTTTTCTTTTTTCACAGGCAGGGTGGTCAGGCGGCGGCTGCGACACGCCGGCCAGCCAGCCGCTTTGCCAGTTCATCGAGAAAGGCTGTCGAGTCAAGGACTTTGACGGCCTGGGGTTCGCAGATCAGGGCCAGATCTCCGGTCATGTATCCGTCCTCAATGCAGGCGATGATGACCTGCTCGAGATCTTCCGCAAACCTGACGAGGTCGGGAAGCTTGTCAAGCTCACCTCGTTTGCGCAGAGCGCCGGTCCAGGCATAGATCAGGGCGACAGGATTGGTCGATGTCCTTTCACCTTTGAGGTGTTTGTAATAGTGACGCTGAACGGTGCCGTGGGCTGCCTCGTATTCGAAATACCCTTTCGGCGATACCAGAACAGACGACATCATTGCCAGCGACCCGAAAGCCGAGGCCACCATGTCGCTCATCACGTCACCGTCGTAGTTCTTGCAGGCCCAGAGAATCCCGCCGCTGGTCTTCATAATCCGCGCCACCACATCGTCAATCAGGGTGTAGAAAAATTCGATGCCGGCGGCTGAAAAACGTTCGTGGTATTCACTTGAGTAAATTTCCTGGAAAATGTCCTTGAAACGCTGGTCATAAATCTTGGAAATGGTGTCCTTGGTGGCGAACCAGCAGTCGATCTTCTGGTCGAGCGCATATTCAAAACAGGCTCTGGCGAAACTCTCAATGGAAGCGACAGTGTTGTGGACACCCTGGAGAATGGCCGGCCCTTCGACTTCCATGACTGTTTCTCTGGTTACCTTGCCGTCCGGGCCGGTGACCACGATCTCCATTTTGCCGCCCCTGTCGGCAAAAATTTCTGCATTCTTGTAGACATCGCCATAGGCATGGCGGCCGACGACAATAGGTTTTTGCCAGCTGCGAACTGCTGGCTTGATGTTCCTGACCATAATCGGTTTGCGGAAAACGGTGCCGTCGAGCATTGCCCGAATGGTACCGTTGGGTGATTTCCACTGCTGTTTCAGGCCATATTCTCTGACCCTGTCGGCATTGGGGGTGATGGTGGCATTCTTGACCCCGACGCCGTAACGCATGATCGCACGGGCGGCGTCGATGGTGACCTGATCGTCGGTCCTGTCACGTTCGACGATGCCCAGGTCGTAGTATTCGGTCTTCAAGTCAACGAAGGGAAGGATGAGTTTTTCCTTGACCACTGGCCACAGGACCCGGGTCATTTCGTCGCCGTCGAGTTCGACGAGCGGGGTAGTCATTGTGATCTTTTCCGGCATGGCAATCTTCTCTTTGATGGTTGAATGAATTGCTGGTGTTTCAATTCTTGAAACTGTGTATAGGTGCAGGGATTCGTCCGCCCCAGGCCATGAATCGACTCGATTTTCCCGCGTTCCGTATCTCCATGATGGGACTGGCGCCAAACAGGCCCCCGAAGCTGATATGCTCGCCGGCTTCCTTGCCCGGGACGGGAATAATCCGGGCAGCGGTTGTCTTGTGATTGACCATGCCGAGGGCCATCTCGTCGGCGATGATGGCTGAGATAGTGTCGGCGTCAACCGATCCGGGGATGGCGATCATATCCAGGCCGACTGAACAGACGCAGGTCATTGATTCAAGTTTTTCCAGGCATAGGGAGCCTTCCCCGACGGCTTCGGCGAGGACGGCATCTTCCATCACCGGGATAAAGGCGCCGCTGAGACCTCCCACTGTCTTGCTCGCGAAGATCCCACCCTTTTTCACGGCGTCGTTGAGCATGGCCAGAATGGCGGTTGATCCCGGGGCGCCGACGGCGTCCACCCCGAGGATTTTGAAGATCTCGCCGACGCTGTCGCCAATGGTCGGGGTCGGGGCAAGGGAAAGATCCACCACTCCGAATTCGATCCCCAGGGCTTTTGAAACCTGTCTGCCTATCAATTCACCGCAACGGGTGACCCGGAAGGTGGTCTGCTTGATTTCCTCGGCGATCTCGTCGAGACGCAAAGGCTTCCTGCCGCGGTGGTGGCTGATCAACCGTTCAAGGGCGCGGGCGATGACTCCGGGACCGCTGACGCCGATATTGAGAACGGCGTCAGCCTCCTCAAGCCCGTGAATGGCGCCGGCCATGAACGGGTTGTCGCCAGGCTGGTTGCAGAAGACGACGAATTTTGCAGCCCCGAAGCCGCCTTGGTCGCTGGTCCTTTCTGCAAGTTCCTTGATGGTTCGGCCGACCATTGCCAGGGCATCCATGTTGATGCCTTTCTGGCTGGAAGCGATGTTGATGGAGGCGCAGATTTTTTCTGTTTGGGCCAGAGCTTCAGGAATAGAGGCGATATATTCCCGGTCGGTGGCGGTCATGCCCTTTTCAACCTGGGTGGAAAAGCCGCCAAGGATATCGACCCCGACAGAAGCGGCAGCGCGGTCGAGGCATTTTGCGAGTTCAACAAAGCCGTAGCGATCGAATCCGGCTCCGACAAAGGCGATGGGAGTCACCGATATGCGTTTGTTGACCACCGGGATGCCAAGCTTGCGACTGACCGCACTGCACGTTGGAACAAAATCACCGGCGATGGAAAGGATCCGTTCCTCAATCCTGCTGCAGGTGCTGGCGACATCGCCGGTGCGGCAGTCGAGGAGATTGATGCCCATGGTGACGGTGCGGACATCGAGATTTTCTTTCTGGATCATCTCAACAGTGGAGATTATCTGGTCTGAGCGTAGCATGTTCCTGAAATTCTCCTGATTTAGTGCAGAGTTATCTCGTTGGTGACCCGGAAGATGTCGTTATGCTGGATCACCAGTTTCAGGCCACTGTCCCGGGAAAAGATATCAAGGTCCGCTGCGATAGTTTCGATAGAGGCGATCTTGCGCATATCCAACTGCAGAACCATCGTATACTGGTCTTCGTTCAGGGTCGTGGCCAGATCGAGGATATTGATGCCGTGGCTGTAGCAGAATTGGCTGATGCTGTGCACCAGGCCGCTCCGATTCTTGCCCTGGGCGGTCAGAATGTAGGTGTCGGTCGGTGGTGGAGTGTGGGCTATTTCCACGGGGACATCCATTTCCTTGATCAGCACCTCGTACTTTTCTCCGGAACGAATGTGGGAAATCTCCGCCAGGACATCCTCGCGGGTAACCTCCTCCTCGAAAGATGCGATGAGGATCATGGTCAGGTATCCGCAGAGAATGGACTGGTTGAGGTCTGCGAGATCTCCTTTCAATGCATATATTGCACCTGTAATCTCTGCGATTATTCCCGGACGGTCCTTGGCCATAACCGAGATGATCATCTGTTTACTCATAGAGTCTATCCTGAGACAGTGTGTTGATAGAATTCTCCGGGATTATGGCAAGCTATTCCGGAGAGCGAAGAAGTAGCTTGGCAATATGGCATTCTTTGGTGAAATCATCAATACGTTATCTTGCTCACATCGTGCTCGGATCAGATCTGCAGATAATAAATAAATGACGAGCGGTTTCAAAGGTCGTCAGCAATGGCTATACTCAAGTAATGAGGTTCATGCAGAAAGAATACATCCACACAAGGAGAACACAGATGGCGACTGTATCATCGAAGATAGCGATTCTGCTGTGCGTGTTGTTAAGTGGCTGTGCGGCTGCAAATTTCGGGACGAATAGCAAAAGCATCGAGATTGACAGGATATTCCTGTCAGGGACACTGCCCAGTGACTATAACTACTACTACACCGGGGTGAGGTCCGAACCGTCGGCGATCTTGGGCGTGCCCCGGAATTTGAAGCTCAACCCTTCAAAATTCTGGGTGACAATCGATATCGATGACCGTCAGATCAGGGAGTGGCGCAATTTCTTCTCGAGAAGCTTCCTGTGGTCCGACCAGCGGCAGCAGGGGAGCATCAGGTTCCAGGGAATTCAATTGAGGGACCTGCAGGGAAATCCGGCGGGGATTCTCTATTCCAGGTATGACTGGGTTGTCACGGAATTTCCAGGCAATGGGGTGATAATCGTTCATCCTCCCCAGCCTCAACCGATCAACAGGAGATCTTCTGGAAGACCCTGAAGGTGGTCGCTGTGTGCGGACGACTGAAGGTTTTCTGTCGAAGGAGAGGTGTGCATCGGTGAAAAGGCCATCATCAGTCCGGAGTCCCCGGATTGCCAGGGAGGCTTTGCCTGCCGGCAGACCTTCCCCGTGATGGAGGATCGACGGCAATGATCAACGCAGAAAGGTGAATGGTGTGTGCAGACAGCAATGAAGAGAAAAACCGGACAGACAACGGCAGATCTGAATGAACTGGCACCCTTGGACGTTCCAGTGCAGGAACCGGACAGTAAGCTCTGGTCGCCCAAGAGGTTTATCAATCGGGAATTGAGCTGGCTTGCCTTCAATGAACGGGTGCTGGAGGAAGCGCGAAACAGCCGCCACCCTCTCCTTGAACGGGTTCGTTTCCTATCGATATCAGCCTCGAACTGGGATGAATTCTATATGGTCCGGGTGGCTGGACTGAAAGGGCAGATAGCGGCGGGAATCACGACGCAGAGTATTGATGGCCTCAGTCCTCAGGAGCAGATCTCGGGCATTCTCGCCCGTGCTTCTGCCCTGATGCAGGAACAGCAGGCCTGCTGGCGCGAATTGCGGGAAGAGCTCAAGGGACAGGGGCTGGCTGTGCTGAGCCCGGAAGAACTCGGACCCGCTGAGCGGGGCTGGCTGCGTTCCTGCTTTATAGACCATATCTTCCCGGTATTGACGCCAATTGCGGTTGATCCGGCGACTGCCTTTCCATTTATCCCAAATCTTGGTTTCTGCCTTTTCCTCCAGTTGGAACGGCCCGATGGAGAGCGCATGTACGCCCTGGTGCCGATCCCCAAACAGGTGGACAGATTCATCCGTCTTCCCGGCGGTCGGTCTATCCGTTTTGTCACCCTCGAAGACACGATTCTGCTCTTTCTCGATCATCTCTACCCCAGTTTCAAACTGGTCAGGGGAGGCAACCTGCGGATTGTCCGCGACAGTGTCGTCGAGATTGACGAACGCGCGGATGATCTGGTTGAAACCTTTGAGACAGCCCTCAAGGCCAGGCGACGTGGCTCTGTGATCCGGTTGTCGGTAAACGCCGATATCGACCCGGGACTGCGACGGATCATCGTCGACGAGCTGGGTGTGGATCACGAGACCATTTTCCTGAGGGAGGGAATACTCGGTCTGGTCGATATCAGGCAGCTGATCGTTGCCGATCGCCCGGATCTGCTTTTTCCACCTTTTGAAGCACGGTTCCCGGAGAGAGTGCGTGATTTCAACGGTGACATCTTCGTGGCCATCAAGGCCAAGGATTTCATCGTTCATCATCCCTATGAGAGTTTTGATGTGGTCGCCCAGTTTGTCAGCCAGGCGGCCCATGATCCTGCCGTAATCGCCATCAAGCAGACGCTCTATCGGACATCCAGCGATTCCCCCATTGTTGCTGCGTTGATCGAGGCCGCCGAAGCAGGCAAGCAGGTGACCGCAGTCGTCGAACTGAAGGCTCGTTTTGACGAGGAGGCGAATATCCGCTGGGCCCGGGAATTGGAAGAGGCTGGAGCCCATGTAGTCTACGGCTTCGTTGACAAGAAGATCCATGCCAAACTCAGTCTGGTGGTGCGGCGCGAAGGCGGTCGCCTGCAATCGTATGCCCATTTCGGGACAGGGAATTATCATCCGGTAACTGCCAGGATCTATACCGACCTGTCGTTTTTTACCGACAACGAAGAACTGTGCCGCGATGCGCTCCATATCTTCAACTATATGACTGGTTATGACCCGCCACGGGAGCTCAACCGCCTGGCTTTTTCTCCAATGACTCTTCGGGCGAAAGTGGTTGCGATGATCAAAGAGGAGATTGAACATGCCCGGGCTGGGC
>CAYYWK010000005.1:0-19597 GCA_964475345.1 uncultured Desulfobulbus sp. | reverse complement strand
TAAGCTCCAACCGGGACTGCCGACGCACCTGGACCAGGCTGAAAAATAGTTGATCTGCTGCCGCTCCAGGGCACTCCGCCCCCCGGCGCTGATACCGATAATCAAGCATCACAGCATAAAGATAAGAAGCCATCTTGTCAATAACGATACAAATTTTAACACTTTTTCAATACAATCGGGCCGGACTGCCCGCCCCCTGGCAGAACTCCATCCAGTATCGGCTTGCCGGGAAAATTCAGGATTTTCTCGGATCGAAGGTCTCGCGCAAGGCTTCCCCGATGAAAATCAGCAGCACCAGGGTGAGAATCAGCACTGAAAAGGCCGACAACGAAAGCCACCATGCCTCGATGTTGGCCTTGCCCTGGGCCAGCAATTCACCCAGGCTGGGAGTGGAAGGCGGCACGCCCAGGCCGAGGAAATCGAGACTGGTCAGCGCCAGAATCGAGGCCGATACCCTGAACGGCAGGAAGGTGATGACCGGCGTCATGCCGTTAGGCAGCAAGTGCCGGTACATGATGGTGATGTTGCCAACCCCCAGCGCCCGGGCGGCCTCGACGAACTCCATATTCCGCCCCTTGAGGAACTCAGCCCGAACATAATCCGACAGCCCCATCCAACTGAACAGGGAAAGCAGAATCAAGAGCAGCAGGACGCTCGGCTGGAATATCGAGGCAAAGATGATCAGCAGGTAAAGTTCCGGCATCGATCCCCAGATCTCGATGAAGCGCTGGAACAGCAGGTCGGTGCGGCCACCGAAGAACCCCTGGACGGCGCCGGCGGCAATCCCGGCAACCGTGCCGATGGCAGTCAGGATGAAACCGAAGAGGATGCTCAGACGGAATCCGTAGATCAGCCGGGCCAGCACGTCGCGGCCACGGTCATCGGTGCCGAGGAAATTATCCCGGGTCGGCGGCGACGGTACCGGTCCGTCGATCTCGAGGTTGATCGAGTTGAAACTGTGCCGGTTCGGCGGGAAGAACACCCGGCCGCCGGTCCGCTGCATCTCCTCGAGGAAAAACGGGTCGAGATAATCGGTCTCGGTGTCGAAATCCCCGCCGAAGACGGTTTCGGGATAGCTGACCAGGAGAGGAAAGTACGGCTTGTCCTTGTACAGCACCAGAAACGGCAGGTCATTGCTCAGCACCTCGGCAAACAGACTGGCAACAAAAAGCAGTGAGAACAGCACCAGGCTCCAGTAACCCCGCCGGTTACGGCGAAACCGCCGCCACCTCCTGCTGGCCAGGCTCTGCCGCCCGGAAACGGCAGCAGTCTGCAGCGGTGCCGGCTCAGGAATCGACATGGCGGAAACTGATCCTCGGGTCGACCAGGACATAGCTGAGATCTGAAAGCAGCCGCGACACCAGGCCGATCAGCGTGAAGAAATAGAGGGTGCCGAGAACCACCGGGTAGTCGCGGTTCAGCACCGACTGGTAGGCGAGCAGACCCATGCCGTCCAGGGAGAAGATAGTCTCAATCAGCAGACTGCCGGTAAAGAACGAGGCGATGAAATAGCCGGGAAAACCGGTGATGATCGGGATGATGGCGTTGCGGAAGACATGGCCGTAGAGGACCTGCTCCTCGGCAAGCCCTTTGGCGCGGGCGGTCAGCACGTACTGCTTGCGGATCTCCTCGAGAAACGAATTCTTGGTCAACAGCGTCATCACCGCGAGACTGCCGACGGCGCTGGCGGTTATCGGCAGGACCATGTGCCAGAGATAGTCGAGCACCTTCATCGCCAGGCTCATCTCCTGCCAGTTGTCGGAAACCAGGCCCCGCAGCGGGAAAACGCTCCAGAAGCTACCGCCGCCGAACAGGACGATCAGGACGATGCCCAATACGAAGCCGGGAATGGCATAGCCGACCAGGATGAAGGTGCTGGTGACGACGTCGAAACGGGAACCGTCCCGCACCGCCTTGGCAACCCCCAGCGGAATACAGATCCCGTAGACGATCAGAAAGCTCCAGAGTCCGAGCGACATGGACACCGGCAGCCTGGCGATCACCAGGTCGGCGACCCGTTCGTGATAATAGTAGGAAGTGCCGAAGTCGAAGACCAGGTAGTTTTTCATCATCGTCAGAAAGCGCCTGGCCGGCGGCTGGTCGAAACCATACAGTTCTTTCAGCCTGTCCATCCGCTCCGCATCGAGGCCGGAACCGCCCCGGTAGAGGGAGGAAGTCGCCGCCACCGCCGCCTCGCCACCCTTGCCGTGCCCCTCCATCTCAGCGATCAGTTTTTCCACCGGCCCGCCGGGCACGAACTGGGTGACCACAAAGGTGACCAGCATCACCCCGAACAGGGTGGGGATCATCAGCAGGATTCTTTTCAGTATGTACAGCAGCATCTCTTCCCCGACATGGCCCGGTCGGCTGTGCAGCGGCAGGAGAAAACGGCTCCTGTCGAAATAATCGCCGGCGATGGGCTTAAAAGAACAATATCCCTTGTATTTTTCAGGGCAGTGTGTCTTGTTAGCGGACAGGAGGCACCCGCACTGCGGCAGCTGCCTGGCAGTTTTTCGGGCGGGCGGTTCCGGGCCGATTTTCCTTGAAGGATTGCAAAAACTATAGAATAAAGCAAGTTATTATGATCACGAACAAAGAACAGCTCGTCCAATTGATCGGCAAGGCCAGAAAAACCGATGCCGTCGCCCTCGATACCGAGTTCGTCTGGGAGCGCACCTACTACCCGCAGCTGGGACTGATCCAGATCGCCCTTTCCGACGAGGACTGCCATCTCATCGACCCCTGCGCTCTCAGCGACCTCACTCCGCTTGGCGATCTGCTCTGCGACCGCAGCGTCATCAAAATCTTCCACGACGCCCCCCAGGATCTGGCAATCCTCAGCCGCGCCACCGGGGCCACGCCGCAGAACATCTTCGACACCAGGCTGGCCGCAGGGTTTGCCGATCTGCCGGCCAACCTTTCACTGGCCAGCCTGGTCAAGGAACTCCTCGACATCGAGCTGCCCAAGACCGAGACCCGCACCAACTGGCTCAAGCGCCCCCTCGATGCCAGCCAGGTCGATTACGCCCTCGATGATGTCCGCTACCTGCGCGCCCTGCGGATCCTGCTGCTGAACCGGGTGATCGGTCCCACCATCAAGGTGTGGCTGCAGGAAGAACTCAATCTCTTCAACAATCCGCATACCTACATGGGGTCATTCGAAAACAGCGCCCGCTACCTGAAGACCAGGGGGGCAGGCAACCTCAACCGGCAGGCGCTGGCCATCCTGAAGGATTTGGCGAACTGGCGCGACAGCGAGGCGCGCGCCGCCAACCGTCCGCGCGGGCAGATCAGTTCCGACGCGGCGATGATCACCATCGCCCAGAAACACCTGGACACCGCGGAGACGCTGAAGGATGCCGGGGTGTTGTCGGCAAAAGCCCTCGCTCGGTACGGTAAAACCGTCATCGATATCGTCCGGCAGGCCCTGCAGGCCGACCCGTCCACCTATCCGGCCCTGCACCAGGCTCCGCGCTTGACAGCCCGGGAGAAAACTTCCCTGGAAAAACTCAACGGTTTGATTGCACTGAAATGCCAGCTCCAGGGCATTGACCCGATGCTGGTCGGCAACAGTTCCGAGCTCAAATCCCTGGTCAAGATCCTCCAGCACCGCAACACTGAACCCACTCAGCCACTGCGCCAGACTGAAGGGTGGCGCAAGATGTTCCTCGAGGATTTCTTCCAGAATCCGCATCGCTGAGAGCCGGCATCGCGGCGAAAAAAAAAGGCGCTGTCCCCTTATTCAAAGGACAGCGCCGGCACGATTGACCTGGTTGTTCTTCAGCTCAGCCTACCACCTGTCGGTACCGATAAAATCGTTGACGTCCTCGCAGGTCGAACGTTCACTCTCCGACAGCGCGTCAATATCGCTGCCCCGGAAATTCCCGCTGGCAACACAGACGTATTCATGCCCTTCCCGATCATTGACCCATACCAGGGATCCGAAATCACCTTTCATAGTGCACCTCTATACTGTATTCTACGGTTATTTTGAGGAGAATACGGGGTCTTCCCCGATGGGTACTAATCTAATCCCGTTTGGACGATAATCAAGATTTTCTGGGAATTTTTCTCAAAAATGCGAATGAAAATTCAGCAACGGCATCGTTTGCCTCAGCCTCCGGCAGCAAGCTTTTCAAGTCTGTCTACCAGCATCGCCTGGGGAGGGACGCCGACCAGTTGATCCCTGAGCTCCCCGCCGCTGAAAAACAGCAGGGTCGGCACCCCCCGGATGCCGTAGCGGAGGGCGCTGGCCTGGTTCTTCGAGGTGTCGAGCTTGGCGATGACAACCCTGCGGAAAAACCGGCGCGCCATGGCATCGATGACCGGCGCCAGGCTCCGGCACGGCCCGCACGAAGGAGAGTAGAAATCGACCATCACCGGCAGCCGGCTCGCCGACACAAACTGCTGAAGATCATGATCGCCCAGTTCGACTGGAACGACCCGTTCGGCCAGGTCCATCGCTCCGCCGCACCTGCCGCACAGCGGCCCCTCGTACTGTTTCTTTTCCGGAATGCGGTTTTTCGTCCCGCAATGGCTGCATTCGACAATCATCGATATCCTCCGCCTGCTGAAGCATGCATTTACATCCGCGACCCCGCCGGGCGGCGGTGCGCGGTTCAACTGGTCAGCGACCGGTAGAACTCCGCCATCCTCAGCGGCAGGCTCTCGATCCGGTTGACGCAGACATAATTGCCCTGGCCGAACATGTGCGCCAGGTAATCCTGGGCCTTCAGGTCAACGGTGACACAGAAGGCATGGATGCCGCTCCCCCTCGCCTCGATCAATGCCTTGCGGGTGTCCTCAATGGCGTAGGTGTCGGCATAACCGTCGTAGTCTTCCGGCTTGCCGTCGGTAAGGAGGATGAGCAGGCGCATGCGGGCGTCGGTTTCCCTGAGCAGCCTGGTGAGATGCCGGATCGGCGGCCCCATGCGGGTGTACTCCCGCGGCCCGATGGCGCTTATCCGCTGCCGGACCGCCTCGCCATAGGCCTCGTCGAGATGCTTGACATGGTAGAGATCGCAGCGTGAGCGGCGCATCCCGGAGAAGCCGTAGATGCCGTAGCGGTCCCCGGTCACTTCCATCACCTCTCCGAGCAGGACCAGGGTCTCCCTGATCAGCTGGCCGATCCAGCCCTCGGTCGAGTTGGACATGTCCACCAGAAACAGGCTGGCGATGTCCCGCTGGTCCCGCAGCAGGCGGATGAACAGGCGATCGGTGGGGGCCAGCCCGGCCTGGCGGTCTCCCATGGCGTCGACGACCGCATCGAAATCGATGTCGTCGCCGTACCGCCGCCGGCGGACAAAACGACAGGTCGTCCGCAGCATCTCGAACTGCCGCCGCATCCTGGCGATCAGTCCCCTGTGCTTTTGCAGGGTAAGCTGCACGAAACCGGTCCGCTGCGAAGGCAGCTCTTTCTCGATCACCTCGCACCAGTCCTTGCGATAGCCGGCCCGACGGTAATCCCACTCGTCGTAGACAAAAGACGCATCGGCAGCCAGCCGCTGTCCGCCCGTTTCCGCTGCGCCGGCAAGAGTGCGGCCGGCTCCGGCCATTCCCGCCGCCGCCTGGACGTAGCTGACCGGCAGCTCGCCGAGGTCGGCCCGAATGCGCTCCATGACCGCCGCGAGTTCCGGCGGCAGTTCAATCTCGGCCAGCAGTGACAGACCGGGAGTTTCCTGCGGTTCTCCGCCCCCGCCCCCCTCCGTCAGCATGATGGCGTCGGCGTCGCCTGCTGCGACGCCTCCCTGATCCCCCGTTTTTTCCTCGCCCGCAGGGTGCGGCAGTATCCCGGCCAGCAGGGAGATGAAGAGTTCGCGATCCTCGGCCCTGGACTGCTCGATCCTGCTGGTTGCTGCGGTGATATCGGGGGTTCCCAGCAGCAGCTGCAGCAATCCGCGCTCTTCTTCCCGACAGGCCGCGGCCATTCTCTCGTAGAAATCGACGAATCCGGCAAGGGGCCGCCCGGCGCCGCCGCCGACTCTCTCCTCCTCATGCTGCTGCCCGGTCTGGGCGTCTTCGGGCGCAATCAGCGCAAGCCTGTCGAGCAGCCACCGCCGCCTTTTTCCGCCGGGCTCGCGGTAGCGCGCCAGAACCTGCCGCCACAGCGGCAGCACCGAGCGAACCAGTCCCGGCAGTTCGCCTGCAAGGCGCCGGCCGACCTCCGCTGCGGCAAACAGCAGCAGAGCCTCGCCAGCACGTTCCGGGTCCGGGAAGCGGGACAGGTAGCCGCCCAGGCCGCCGCCCTCCCCTTTCACCCCGAACCGCTCCGCCACCAGGGCGAAATCCTCACGCTGCGGCCGTATCCTGTAAACCCCGGCGGCGATGAATTGCCACTGCACAACGACCATGAATCTGAAAAACAGCAGGTTGTCGGCACGATCGGCGAACAACCGCAGGTGACCGGGGACGAAAATGGTCCTGGTGTCGGTCCACAGCCTGTGGCGGGCGTCCGTCGCCAGGTCGAGGGGCAGGCCGGAGACACCGCGCAGGTACGGCAGCATCCTGCCCCTGATTTCCTCAAGTTCGACACTGGCCCTGCCACGCAGCGGGTCGAGGGGCAGGCCGGAGACACCGCGCAGGTACGGCAGCATCCTGCCCCTGATTTCCTCAAGTTCGACACTGGCCCTGCCACGCAGCGGATCGAGGAAATTGGCCTCGATATCGGCCATGAACTCCCTGGCGCCGCGAAGCCCGCCATGTTCGTAACGGGAGAGGATCTGCCGCACCCATTCCGGCATCAGTTCCGGCGGGAAGGCGTGCGCGTCCCGCGCCCCATGGGTCAGGTAGGAAAAACAGAGGGTATGGCTGACCGGCCAGATTGTCGGCACATGGGACAGCAGGGCATGGCGGTGATCGGCGGAGACACCGGCCAGGACTTCCAGCGTCTCCTCGACTTCCCATTCATTGGGATGGGAGGGGGAAACCATGTCAAAGAAAGCCTGCTTCTGCTCGTGGATATCCATCTCTGCTGCCTTAGAAGATCGATTGCACCATTTCCTCCATGGCGTCGAGCAGCTCGGGGTCGTCGGTGAGGCTTTCGATGATCCCGGCCCGGCAGGCGCTCCGGATATCGAGTCCCCGGTGCAGCAGACGGGCAGCCTGGATCAGCAGGCGGGTGGAGGCACCTTCGGCAAGACCTGATTCCTTGAGGCTTCTCGTCATCCCGGCGAGCCTGACCAGGCGTGAGGAAAGCTCATGGTCGACGCCTCCTTCCTCCATGACGATGCGGGCTTCCAGGTCGGGCGGCGGGTAGCTGAAGGTCAACGAGACAAAGCGCTGGCGGGTGGACGGCTTGAGATCCTTGAGAACGCTCTGGTAGCCGGGATTGTAGGAGACCGCCAGCATGAATTCGGGCGGGGCCGCATACAGCACTCCCAGCTTTTCGACAGGCAATTCCCGGCGGTCGTCGGCCAGCGGGTGGATGACCACCGTCGTGTCCTTCCTGGCCTCGACGATCTCGTCGAGGTAGCAGATCGCCCCGTGCCGGACGGCAAGGGTCAGCGGCCCGTCGACCCAGACCGCCTCGGTGCCCCGGACCAGATAGCGGCCGATGAGGTCGGAGGTGGACAGGTCGTCGTGGCAGGACACGGTTATCAGCGGCCGCTGCAGCCGCCAGGCGATGTAGCGCATGAACCTGGTCTTGCCGCAGCCGGTCGGTCCCTTCAGCAGGAGCGGCAGCTGCTCATGGCAGGCTGCCAGCGCGATATCTATCTCGTCCGCCTGGGGCACGTAGAACGGTTCCAGGAGGATCCGGTGTTCCTCGATGGGTTGCTGGGCAAGGGTGTTCATGACTGTCTGGTACTCATCAGGTTTTGCCAACGTGTCGGCCAATCTCCGACCAATCTGATACTCACTACCAGCTACCATATGCATCAAATCGTCGGGGACAAGCCCCGTGTCCTCCGCCGGAGCATGCCTCCCCGCCTCGGCAGGGCCCGGGAGAGGTTTCCCCGGGATTGACCTGCGGGGGCAAATCGGGTAATGACTGTCTGTCATCTGGAAACCCTCCCGTCGACAGCCCAGCGAGAAGCGCCGCGAGGCATGCCCTCCGCCGCCTGCAACCAACACTATTGCCGCGACACCCCACCCCATGAGCATACCCGAGCAGATATCCGCCTGGCTGGCCGTCCTTGTCGAGTTCGGCCTGGTCGGTTTTTTCCTGCTGCTGCCCGAATACCGACTCCTCACCTACCTGCTGCCGGCCTGCCTGATCGGCATGGCCGCCAACACCGCTCTGCTCTTCCTGGTCTTCCGGGACCTCTGGCTGCGTTCCTTCGCCAACCCGAAAGCGAAATTTCTCTGGGGTGCGACGATCTTCATCTTCATGCCAGCGGCCGTCCTCTACCTGCTGCGGCACGGCCGCAACAGGCGCTGACACCCCGCGACTATTTCCCGCCCGGCTCGTTACCTGCTTGACATCTCCCGGCATACACAGTATTTTTCTTCTCTTTTGATCTTTCATGGCGACAACCTGTTGCCCCGGCTGTCTTCCGCCAGCGCCGGGGCTTGTGCAGATGTTCGTGTTTTTTCAGAAGAAGAGTACTGCATCCGTTCATCTTTCCGCATCGTCACGGAACAGAAGAGACAGATATGTTTGAGAATCTGACAGACAAACTGGAAGGGGTCTTCCGCAAGCTCCGCGGCCACGGCACCCTCAGCGAAGAGAACATCCAGGAAGCGATGCGCGAGGTGCGCATGGCCCTCCTGGAGGCGGATGTCAATTTCAAGGTGGCCAGGGATTTCGTCGCCGGCATCACCGAAAAGGCCATCGGTCGCGAGGTGTCCAAGAGCCTCTCGCCAGGTCAGCAGGTCATCAAGATCGTCCATGAGGAACTGGTGGCGCTGCTGGGCGGCGACAGCGAACCGCTTCGCCTCGACGGCCGCCAGCCGGTCACCATCATGATGGCAGGCCTGCAGGGTTCGGGAAAGACCACCACTTCCGGCAAACTGGCGTCGATGCTGAAGAAGAAGGGACGTCGCCCCTACCTGGTGCCGGCGGACATCTATCGCCCGGCCGCCATCGAACAGCTGCAGATTCTTGGCGACCGCATTGGCGTGCCGGTTCACCCGTCGACCACCGACACCAGGCCGGTTGACCTCTGCCGCCAGGCAATGGCCGCCGCCGCCGAGAAGAACTATGACACCCTGATCTTCGACACCGCCGGCCGCCTGCATATCGACGACACGCTGATGAGCGAGCTCCGCGAGATCCAGGACGCAGTCCAGCTCTCGGAGATCCTCTTTGTCGCCGACGCGATGACCGGCCAGGACGCCGTCACCGTCGCCGAAAAGTTCAACCAGGACCTGGCGATCACCGGCGTCATCCTGACCAAGATGGAAGGCGACGCCCGGGGCGGAGCGGCGCTGTCGATCAAGAATGTCACCGGCAAGCCGATCAAGTTCGTCGGCATGGGTGAAGGGCTTGACGCCCTCGAGGTCTTCCATCCCGACCGTACCGCTTCGCGTATCCTCGGCATGGGCGATGTCCTCTCCCTGATCGAGAAGGCCGAAGCCGTCGTCGACAAGAAGGAGGCCGAAAAGCTCGCCAAGAAACTGCAGCGCAGCGAGTTTTCTCTGGAAGACTTCCTCGACCAGATCCAGCAGATCAAGAAGATGGGGTCCCTCGAACAGATCCTCGACATGGTGCCGGGCATCAACAAGCTGCGGCAGCTCAAGGACGCCCCCCGGCCAAACGAGAAGGAACTGTTCAAGACCGAGGCGATTATCCGTTCGATGACCCGCGAGGAGCGCCAGAATTACAAGATCATCAACACCAGCCGCCGCGAGCGGATAGCCAGGGGCTCTGGGACCGCCATCGGCGATGTCAACCGGGTTTTGAAAAGCTACTCGGAAATGCTGAAGATGATGAAAAAGATGCGCGGCAAACCCGGTGCCCTCACCGGCATCAAACGCCGCAAGCTACCGAAGGGACTGAGAAGATAGTCCCCAACCCGGGCCACCGCCCGGGCACCTTGATGGGGATCCACCCCGCATACACACCGGAGGATTAACCTGGAATGGCAGTACGTATTCGTTTGACCAGACTCGGCAGGAAGAAAAGGGCATATTACCGCATCATCGTCGCAGACAGCGAGAGCAAGCGTGACGGCAAATTCCTCGACATCGTCGGCACCTACGATCCTCTTCAGGATCCGGCGGCCATCACGATCGACCAGGACAAGCTGCAGGAATGGCTCGGCAAGGGCGCACAGCCAACGACCACCGTCAAGAGCCTGATCAGCAAGGCTGCCGTCGGCAAATAGGCGGACATGGAAGAGCTCGTGGCCCATATCGCCAGATCCCTGGTCGACAGCCCCGATGCCGTGCGCGTCACCCGCAGTGACGACAGCGACACCGTCGTCATCGAACTGGCGGTGGCTCCCGAGGATCTCGGCAAGGTGATCGGCAAACAGGGGAGAACCGCACGGGCGATGCGCTCACTGCTGGCCGCCTTGTCAGCCAGGGAAAACAGGCGGTCGAAGCTGGAAATCGTCGAGTGAGGCGGTCCTGATCCGATGCCTTCGCCGTTTTCCTATCCCGAAGAGGCTTATCTCCTGATCGGGGAAGTCATCAAGGTGCAAGGGCTCCGGGGTGAATTGAAGGTGGCCTGCTACTCCGGTCAGCCGGAAAACCTCAGCCGATACCGGCGCCTGGCCCTGGTCGGCGATAATGCCGCCAGCCCGCGGATGTTCGTCCTCGAGGGTTCCCGGGCAAAGGAGAAGGCGGCGATCGTTCGGCTGCAGGGAGTGACCGACCGCAACCAGGCCGAGGCCTTCGTCGGGCATGGTGTCCTGGTGCCGAGAGAAGACCTCCCCCCCGCTGCCGACGGCGAATTCTACTGGCAGGACTTCATCGGCCGCAGGGTGGAGGACACGGCAGGGAGATTGATCGGCACCGTCAGCGGGCTCTTCTCCAACGGTTCCCATGACACCATGGTGATCGTCGATGCCGGACGTGAGTACCTGGTGCCAGTGGTGTCCGGCATTCTGATGGCCATCCGGGAGGATGCCCTCATCATCGACCCGCCGCCCGGCCTCCTCGAGATCAACGAGACGGGTGGATGAGCGACGGTGATGCGCTTTGACGTACTGACGATTTTTCCCGACCTGTTCAGGTCGCCGCTGGAGGAAGGCATCCTCCGCAAGGCCCTGCAGGAGGAAAAGATAGAAATCAGGCTGACCGATATCCGGGATTTTGCCGACGACCGCCATGCCACCACCGACGACCGCCCCTTCGGCGGTGGCGAAGGGATGGTGATGAAGCCCGAACCGCTGGCGGCAGCCCTCGACAGCGTCAGGAAACAGGGCAACAGTGGGCGGGTCGTGCTGCTGACGCCGCAGGGCCGGCAGTACCGGCAGGAAATCGCCAGGGAACTGGCCGCACACGAACAGCTGGTGCTGGTCTGCGGCCGCTACGAAGGGGTCGACGAGCGTTTCCGCGCCGCCTTCTGCGACGATGAAATCTCCATCGGCGATTACATCCTGACCGGAGGGGAATTGGCGGCGATGGTGGTGATTGATTCGATCAGCAGGCTGGTGCCAGGGGTTCTCGGATGCCCTGACAGCGCCGAAAAGGATACCTTCAGCCGCTGCCTGCTGAAGCACCCGCAGTTTACGCGCCCCCGGGAATTCCAGGGAGCGGAGGTGCCGGAAGTCCTGCTCAGCGGCGACCATGGGGAGATCGAGCGGTATCGCTTCGTCGAATCGGTGCGGCGGACCCTCGACAGACGCCCTGATCTCCTGGCGGGGGAGCGCTTCAGCCGGGAAGAATGGCGATTGCTCACGAACTGCCAGCTAGCCGGGAAGGTTAGGGCAGCGATGGCCGGAAACAGCGATGAACACTGAACCCGCCGTTTCCCTGAGCATTGCCCTTGTGCACCATCCGGTGCGCAACAAAAGAGGCGAGACGATCGGTTCGGCCGTGACAAATCTCGATCTCCATGATATAGCCAGGGCTGCACGGACCTACGGGGTCGAGCGCTATTTCGTCACCACCCCCTACAGCGAACAGCAGGACCTGGTGGCGGAGATCGTCGGTCACTGGCGGGAAGGATACGGGGCCACCTACAACCCCGCCCGCAAGGAAGCTCTGGAAATCATCAGGGTGGCCGACAGCCTCGACGAGGCAGTCGCCGCGCTGACGGAACTGCACGGGAAGCGGCCGCTTGTTGTGGCCACCAGCGCCCAGGAACAGGGGCGCCTGCTCGGCTTTGACGCCCTGCAGCAGCTGCTGGCCGCGGGCAGACCGGTGCTGCTGGTTTTCGGTACGGCGCACGGGCTGACCCCGGAGGTCATCGACACCGTCGATGCGATGCTGCCGCCCTTGCAGGGCAAGACGACGTACAATCATCTTTCCGTCCGATCTGCGGCGGCGATCATTCTCGACCGCCTGCTCGGGCGGTAGAACAGGCAACCGGAAGAGGATCATCGATCCATACACATATCTCAAACACAAGAAAAAGTTATGAGCACAGTAATTGACAGAATCAATCAGGAGCAGATGCGTCAGGACATCCCCGATTTTCGTCCAGGCGACACCGTTGCGGTCCATATCCGTATCGTCGAGGGCAACAAGGAGCGCATCCAGATTTTCCAGGGGATCGTTCTCAAGTACAGCCGCGGGACCATGGACGCGTCCTTCACCGTCCGCAAGGTATCCCATGGGGTGGGCGTCGAGAAGAACTTCCCGCTGCACAACCCCCGCGTCGAAAAGATCGAATTGATCACCCGCGGTCGGGTTCGCCGTTCCCGTCTCTACTATCTCCGCAGCAGACGCGGCAAGGCGGCTCGTATCCGCGAGCGCGGTCTCACCAAGTAGCAGTTCCACTTCCCTGTCATGGTCGCCGGTGCCTGGGGTTCGCCCCCATCACCGGCGTCGCCTTCCGGAACGGATGCCCAGGCGCAGCGGCACCATATCTGGCTGGGATGGGGTCGATCCATCCCGGGTCGATACTTTCCATAACGAACGCCTGCTGTCCGCCCAGGGTTACGGCAGGATCGCCGGAACAGACGAGGTCGGCCGCGGCCCTCTGGCCGGCCCGGTCGTCGCCTGCTGCGTCATCCTCCCGCTGTCCTGCGACCACTCACTTTTCCGTGACTCGAAAACGTTGACCCACGCCCGCCGGGTCGAACTGCGCGCCGTCCTCGAGGACAGCGGAGCCGCCATCGGCATGGGCATCGTCGCGGCCGCCACCATCGACGCCATCAACATCCATCAGGCATCCCTGCTGGCAATGCGGCTGGCCTGGGAGGACCTCTGCAACTGCCACTGCTCACCCGACTTCCTGCTGGTGGATGGCAGATTCACCATCCCCGCTGCCATTGGGCAGCAGGCCCTGGTCAAAGGAGATTCCCGAAGCGCCTCCATCGCCGCCGCCTCCATCGCCGCCAAGGTCAGCCGGGACGCGATGATGGATGATCTCCATCGCCGCTTCCCGGAATACCGCTTCGACCGCAACAAGGGCTATCCGACGAGGGAGCATCGCCGGGCAATCGTTGCGCACGGCCCCTGCCCAGAGCATCGCCGCACTTTCCGGGGGGTGAAGGAATTTGTCTGAGCGACGATCCAGCCTCGGCAGAAAAGGCGAAGACCTGGCCGCCACACTCCTTGAGCGCAAGGGGTTCAGGATCCTCGCCCGCAATTACCGCCAACGCTCCGGAGAAATCGACATCATCGCCCGCGACAGGGACTGCGTGGTCTTCGTCGAGGTCAAGACCCGGCGGAGCGGCAGTCCCTATGCCCCAGCCGAGGCGGTAACCCGCCGGAAGCAACTGCAGGTCGCCCGGGTTGCACAGACCTACCTGACCGCCAATGGCCAGCAGGATAGCCCGTCCCGCTTTGACGTCATCACTGTCGAAATGGCGATCGATGGCAGCCACCGGATCGACCATCTTGCCAACGCCTTCGACCTCCCCGATTCGCTGTTCTGAAAGCCCTTCCTTTTTTTCCGGTCACCATCGTGAAGCCTTTGACTAATCCGCATTTGCGATTACATTGCTCCTCATGTCACTGATCGGAATAACCATGGGCTGCCCGGTGGGAATCGGGCCGGAGATCATCCTCCGCAATGCCCTCAGACAGCAGCAGGTCGCGTCATGCGGCATTGCCGTTTTAGGCGACCTCGGGGTCCTCGGGCGATGCGCGGAAGATCTGGGCCTTGCAGTCAGCGTTGAGCCCTGGAAACCCGGCACCCCGCTGCCCGAAGACGCGCTGCCGGTAATCGAATGTTCCCGGCTGCCGGTGCGGGAACTGCGCTGGGGGTGCCCCACCGCCGCCACCGCCGGCGCCATGGCCGACTACATCACCCAAGGCGTCGAACTGGTGCAGCAGGGCGTCCTCGCCGGCATCGCCACCTGCCCGATCTCGAAAGCGGCCCTGCAGTCGGCCGGAATCGCCCATCCCGGCCATACCGAGATGCTGGCAGAACTTACCGGTGCCCGTGATTACGCGATGATGCTGGCCGGCAGCCGGCTGCGGGTGACCCTGGTCACCATCCACTGCCCGCTCGCCGAGGTCTCCCGGATGCTGACCGTGGAAAAGGTGGCGGGGATGATCGCCATCACCCATCGCTCGTTGCAGCGCGACTTCGGCGTCGCCAGGCCGCGGATCGCCGTGGCCGGTCTCAACCCCCACGCCGGTGAAGGCGGCCTGTTCGGCCGGGAGGAAGAAGTGATCATCGGCCCGGCTATCCGCCAGGCGCAGCAGGAGGGCATCGCGGCCGAAGGGCCGTTCCCGCCGGACACCGTCTATGGCAAGGCCGCCGCCGGGCAGTATGAGGTCGTCGTTTCCATGTACCACGACCAGGGGCTGATCCCCTTCAAACTGCTCCACTTCAGCGACGGGGTCAACATCACCCTCGGCCTCCCCATCGTCCGCACCTCCGTCGACCACGGCACAGCCTACGACATCGCCGGCAAGGGCATCGCCGATTGCGCCAGTCTCGCGGCGGCGGTCGAGCTTGCCGAGAGCATCGTCCGCAACCGGAAACGATTCGACCAGCGCCCATGAGCATCTCCTGCCCTGTCGCCACCGGCCGGCTGATCGTCTTCGAAGGAACCGACGGCACCGGCAAATCAACCCAGATCAGGCTCCTCGCCGAGGCGCTGCGGCGACGCGGCCATCAGGTGGTGGCCACCCGGGAACCGACCCAGGGACCCTATGGCCAGAAAATCCGGAAGCTCTACCTGGACCGGGACAGTTGCTCCCGTGAGGAAGAACTCGAACTGTTCATCGCCGACCGGCGGATGCATGTCGACGAGCTTTTGCGACCGTCCCTGGCGGCTGGCCATGTCGTCCTCTGCGACCGCTACTTCCTCTCCACCGCCGCTTACCAGGGCGCAAACGGCATGGATGTGGCGGCGATCCTCGCCCGGCACGCCTTCGCCCCCGAGCCCGACCTGGCGATCCTCTTCGAAGCCCCGGTCGCCCTCGGCATTGAACGAATCACCGGCGGCCGGGGGGATCGCCTGAACGACTTCGAGAAAGTCGACAACCTGATCAGGGTGTCGGAGATCTTCGCGTCGCTCGATTTCCCCTATATCCGCAGGATCGACGCCGCCCGGCCGATAGAGGCGGTGCACGAGACCATCCTCGCCATGGTCCTGCCGCTGCTCGAAAACACTGAGTCCGACGACTGACATGATGAAGATCGTCCACTCAGCCCTCTGCCTGGTTTCGCTTGCGCTTCTCGCCTCCTGTGCCGGCAAACCGGAGCCCCCACAACCGGCGGCCATGCCCCAGGCTGCAGCCACAGCCGCAGCCCCGCCCGCCGAGAAGGCCGACCTCGCCTGCTCGTATTTCTATTTCCTGTGGGGCAACCACGCCGAATACTACCAGCGCTTCGACGAGGCGCTGGAGGCCTACGACAAGGCGATCATCTGCGACCCGGAGGCCGATTACGTGATGAAGAAGATCCCCCTGGTGATGATCAAGCAGGGAGATAACGCCAAGGCTGCAGAATGGCTGCAGAAGACGATCCAGGAACACCCCGGCGACAGCACCCTCTACCTGCTCCTCGCCCACCTGAAGATCCTCGACGACAAGGCCGACGAGGCCGTCCGCCTCTACAAAGAGGCCTTGAAGCATGAGCCGGGCAACCAGGTCATCCTCCTCCGCCTCGGCCAGCTTCATGCAGAAATGAAGCACTTCCGCGAGGCTGAGGTTATTTTCCGCAAGCTGCTCCGGGATGACAGCTCGCTGTATTTCGGCCATGTCTATCTCGCCAGGCTGCTGGTCCAGATCCGCGATTTCACCGGGGCCAGCCAGGAATTCGAGCGAGCCTTGGAACTGAACTGGACGGCGGAACTGGCCTACGAGATGGCCGACTTCTACATCAGGCACGAGCAGTTCGCCAAGGCAGCCGGGCTCTTCAATTCGATCATCGAAACCGACGACACCGACGAGCGGGCGGTCCTCGGCCTGGCCCAGACCCTATTGCTGATGGGCAGAGATCAGGAGGCCATCGACGAACTCAACCGGCTGCGCACCGCCAGTGAGACTCCTGAACGGATCGACCTGGTCATCGCCCGCATCCTGCTGCGCACCGGTAAAAATCAGCAGGCCAAGGATCTGCTGGGCAAAGTGGCAGGCGAGTCTGGTTCATCGGAGGCCAGGTATACCCTGGCGTTGATCGCGGTTCAGGAAGACGATATCGACACAGCCATTGACAACCTCCTGAGCATCGAACCCGACGACAACGAGTTCGAGGAGGCCGTCTATCTCCACACCCGCATCCTGCGCGAGGCCGGCAGAATCGATGAACTGCTCGCCCTGCTCAGGAAGACGATCGCCGACCCCAACCGGCGCAGACCGCTGTTCTATGCCCTGCTGGCGTCGCTCTACGAGGAGAAGAACGAGATCGACACCGCCATCAACCTCCTGAGCAACGCCCTCGATCTCTTCCCCAACGACCAGCAGATCCTCTTCGAATCGGCCATTCTCCTCGACAAGAAGGGCCGGCAGGAAGAGGCGATTGCCCGGATGCAGCAGATTCTTGAGTTGTACCCGGACCACCCCGAGGCCCTCAACTACATCGGTTACACCTGGGCCGACAAAAACATCAACCTCGACAAGGCCCTGGCATACATCAAAAAAGCGGTGGAGGTCAAACCCGACAACGGCTACATTCTCGACAGCCTCGGCTGGGTCTACTACCGTCTGGGCAGGTTCGAGGAGGCCCGGGAACAGCTGGAAAAAGCGGTGCAGCTGGCGCCCGACGATCCCAACATCTACGATCATCTCGGCGACGTGTACGTATCCCTGAAGGAATTCGCCAAGGCACGGGAGGTCTATGGCAAGGCGATCGGCCTCTTCGAGGAGGAGGAGAGAAAAACCGCGCTGAGAAAGAAAATCGATGAACTGGCCGGCAAGAACTGACCCCGGGGCGCCGCTGCTGCTGACGGCAGCCTGCCTCCTCCTGCTCTTCGGCTGCGCGAAAAAGCCCTGGCTGGGGGATATCGACCCCGACCGGGGCAAGGCGGTGGAGCAGGTCTTCCGGGCGATGCAGCAGCGGGATGCCGCCTGCCCCCCCTGTCTCGACGCAGACGCAGTGGTCTCGCTGGAAAACCACCTGGAGACGAGATCGCTCAGCGGCTACCTGATCTGCGGGCAGCCCGACTCGGTGAAACTGATCGCCTCCAACCCGCTGGGCCAGCCACTGTTCGCCGTGGCCACCGACGGCAGCCGCTTCACCAGCCTCGACATCATGAAAAGAACGGCGCTTTCGGGACGGCTCGAATCTTACGCCCTGCTGCACAACCTCCCTCCGGCCTTCTTTTCCGGGTCATGGGGAGAATGGCTGAGCGGGAGGGTCGACCAGGGACGGGAGGAAGGGCTGGCTTTTCGCGACGACCAGCAGGAACGAGGGACCTGGGTGTCCTTCAGCGCCGGAGACGGTGAGAAGAAGACCACCACCCATCTGCTGATCGACACCGACTCGAGACTGCTCCTCACCCGGATTCTCGAGGATCACCGGGGCCACATTCTGGCAGAGATCACCTATGACGACTGGCAGGACGCCGGCGGCTGCCGCGTGCCGACACAGGTCATCATGAGCAAGCTCGCCTTCGGCGGGCAGGTCAGCCTCCGGCTCAGCGGCACCAAGGCCGACGACCTCTGCAGCCCGCGCGATTTCACGCTGCGCATCCCGCCCGGCTACACCCGCAACCTGCTGCCCTGAAGGATCATTTGCCGGCGGCCGGATCGCCGGCCTCCGCCTCCTGATCGGCCCCGTCGGCGCCCTCCTCGTCGAGGGCATTGACGATCAGGACGAAGAGGTTGTCCTCCTTGAAGAAGACCTGGCGGAGATCGTAATCCCTGCCGACGGTGAGGTCGATGCTCACCCGCACTTTCCCCTTTGCGGCCGACGTGACGATTTTCTGCACGTAGGCTCCGCGGGCCTCGATCTCCCGCTCCACCTCGCCACCGAGTTCCATGTCGGCAAAGTCGCAATGCACCTGCGGCGTTTCTGACTCCTCGGCGGTGACCTCCGGTGGGTGGAAGCCGCTGAGACGGAAGAAGATCATCTCGCCCTTGCTGGAGCTGTTTTCGTAACTGACTTCCACCAGCTCCGGCTTAGCCGCCTCCGCATCCTTTTCTGCGGGAGCCGCCGCCTCTGCGGGAGCCGACTGTTCAGCAGGAGGAGCCTTCTCAGGCGTTTCCGCCGGCATATCCGGCTGTTGGGTGACTTCGGCAGCGGATTGCTGCGACGAGGTCTGCGGATCTGCGGCAGCCTGCTGGCCGGCCTGATCGCTGTCGGTCTCAACTGCGGGAGCAGGCCTGTCCTCGCTTGCCGGCGGCACCGGCTCGGCCGTTTCCGCTACCGCGGGTTCCGACGGCTCGGAAGCCGGTTCAGCGGCCTGCCCGTCTTCTGCGGGCAGCGCGAGTTCTTCCGCGTTCTTCTTCTCTGCGGTTCCATCTCCAGCCTGCACGACCTCAGGCGGCGCGACCGGCGCCTCTGCCGGGACTGCCGGGGTGGCCTCTTTCTCCGCCTTTGGCGCGGCAGGTTCCGCTGCCGCAGCAGGGGCTTGCTCCTCCTTTGCCGGCAGCTGCGCCGAAGCGGGAGGTTCGCCCAGGGACATGGTGGGGGCCTCCACCGCATCCGGGGTCTGTGGCGCAGTCGTGGCAACGACTGCTGCAGCCGGAGCGGCTGCCGTCGCAGCGGCTGGCGCCGGTTCCTGCGGCTCCGCCTGCTCTTCCGACTGCGGCTCAGTTTTCTTGGCCCCGCCGGTGCGGTAGATCTTCTTCGGACCGGTGATCACCACCTGCTTCGCTGCCGTGGCCTCGATCACCGTCACCGCCTTGCCAGCCTTGTCGGCCTTTTCGGCCTTTTTTTCCTTGCCCGCCGGCACCAGGAGGATGTTTAGGATGTTTTCTTCTTTGCTTAATTCGCGGGTGTAGGTATATTTTTTGCCCGGCTCGATATCGAGAACCACCCGTACCTTCCGGGCGGGCGGGTCATGGGCGCCCACCCTGATCCTCTGCACCAGGGTGCCGCCTCCCCGGACCACGGGCTTCACCAGACCCGCGTAGCCTGCTCCGGGAAAATCGAATATCAGGCGCGGCTTTTCCCCATCCAGGGCATAAACCTGCGGCTAGT
>CAYYWK010000004.1:0-20895 GCA_964475345.1 uncultured Desulfobulbus sp. | reverse complement strand
CCGCGAGGCACCACCACCACGCGGTCGGAGAGGCTTGGGACGATGCTGGAGACGGGACCTTCCGGGGTCTGCTCGGTGGAGAAGATCATGATGATCGATTTGCCGCTTGGCGCCCGGCGTGCGCCGCGGACGAAATCCGGGATGCCTGAGACGCCGGCGAAGCGGGTTACGGCGGAAGCCTCGGCGGATACCGCCCCAGTCAGATCCATGGCCTTGGCGACGTTCATCGACACCATGCGGTGATGCTGGGCGATGATGAAGGGGTCGTTGACGTAGTCGGAGGGGTGAAAATCCACCGCCGGATTGTCGTTGAGGAACTCGTAGAGATTGCGGCTGCCGATCGCCATCGAGACCACCATCTTGCCCTCGTTGATGCCTTTTTTGCGGTTGTTGATATTGCCGATGGCGTAGAGGTGCATGATGTCGTCGGTCATGAACTGCGAGTGAATGCCCAGGTCGTTTTTGTTGGCAAGGCCCTGGACGGTGGCCTGAGACGCCGCATCGAGGCCGATCTGCAGCGTCGACCCGTCTTCGATCAGTCGGGCTATGTGGCTGCCGATGGCCTGGGCGGCCTCCGACTGCTCCCGCCGTGTGGAGATCGACAACAGATCCTCCTCGTGTTCGACGATGACGTCGACATCGTTGACGTGCAGGAAGCTCTGGCCCATGACCCTCGGCATCCGCGGGTTGACCTGGGCGATGATCAGGTCGGCGGAACGGGCGGCGGCAAGGGTGACGTCCACGGAAATGCCCAGGCTCATCCAGCCGAAATCGTCCGGGGGCGACACCTGGACCAGTGCGACGTTCAGCGGCAGCTTCCTGGTGGCGAACAGGGCCGGGACATCGGACATGTTCATCGGGGTGATGAAACGCTTGTGCTGGGCGATGGAGGGTTCCCGCGTCGAACCGAGGTAGATGGAGCGGATGTTCAGGCTGGTGTCCTTGGTTCGGTTGGCGATGGAGCTCAGCGAGGCGGTTTCCCGACCGAGCAGGCGGACGATCTCCAGGCCGCTCAGATGATTGGTGCTGTCGCTCAGGGCCTGCACCAAACGCTGCGGCTCGCCGCAGGCAGATCCGATGAACACCCGTTGCCCAGATTTGATCCTGGCGATGGCGTCATCGGCGGAGGCCAGTTTTTCCACATATCTGTCAGCCCAGTATTGCGAAGTCGGCATGATTGTCCTCTTGATTCCGGTTACGGTGTTTGCGGTGATTTCTCCCTGGGATAGGGCATGCGGCCGGATGTTTGCCAAAACTTGAGCCGCATGCAGCAGAATACCATATCCGGGAGGGGAAGTGAAAGAAAGACCGCCTGCAGCCGTTCGGATTGACCCCGGTCAATGCTCCTGTGGCACACCGACGGCAGATCTGTTTGCTGTTTCGCAGTATCCGGGATACCATGGGAGTAGGGAATACGGCGGTTGGCGAACAGAGGATGCCGCTGCCGCATTTCGGTTGGGGCAGGCTGCTCTTTCGGCGGGTTTCGGGGGATATTATGCGGTTAGCGGTTTTTTCAGATATCCATGCCAATCTGCAGGCCCTGGAGGCCTTCTGTGCCGATGCGGCCGGACGGCAGATCGACCGCTATATCTGTCTTGGCGATATCGTTGGTTACGGCGCCGATCCGGAGGCCTGCATCTCCCTGATGCGCTCCCTGCCGAAGGTCGAATGCATCCTCGGTAACCACGATCACGCGGTGCTCGGCGCTGCCGGCAGCATGCGGCGGGATGCCCGTCAGGTCATAGCCTGGACGAAGAAACAGCTCAGCGCCGACAGCCTGTTTTTCCTCCAGTCGCTGGAGGTTTGCCGCAACTGGGGTGACGCC
The DNA here is from genome assembly GCA_964475345.1 of uncultured Desulfobulbus sp. Classification (GTDB taxonomy): domain Bacteria; phylum Desulfobacterota; class Desulfobulbia; order Desulfobulbales; family Desulfocapsaceae; genus Desulfoprunum. The sequence continues at coordinate 19,070 of CAYYWK010000004.1, read as the reverse complement.
CTGTTCTGCCATGCCAACCCCTACCGGCCGCTGGAGTGGTACTATGTTGTTGAAAAATCAAATATTTCCCGGTCTTTTGCAAGGAGCCGGGCGAAAATGCTGTTTATCGGCCATACCCATGTGGCCATGGCCATCACCCGTCGCAATTTCTTCTGCGTCTATCTCCGTCATCCCAGGGATGGCGCCGTTGTTCCGGTCGCCGAGCTCAACCGCCAGATATTCAACTGCGGCAGTATCGGCCAGCCCCGCGATGGCGACCCGCGCGCGTCCTATCTCATCTATGACACGAACAAAAAGACCGTGGAATTCGTGCGGGTGGCCTATGACCACGCCGCCGCAGCAGCCAGGATCAGGGCCGCCGGACTGCCGGAGGTCTTCGCCGAGCGGCTGGAATCGGGGAATTGACGGAAGGCTCAACCGGGTGGTGCCCCTTCCCGGGCGCTGTCCGGCAGGCAGAGTCCGCCTCCGAATCCCTTGAGCGAGCGCAGCAGGTCATCCTGCAGGGCCACCGCATCGGCATAGCGATGCTCCGGTGACGGTTCGAGGCAGTGGAGGATGATCCGCTCGAGTTCCGGGGCAATGCGGGATTCGAGCTCACGCGGTTGCGGAACCTTGAAGAAGGTGACGACCTCCCCCGGAAAGGGGTTTTCCTGATGAAAAAGCGGGTAGCAGCCGGTCGCCAGCGCGTAAAGGATGACGCCAACCGCCCAGACATCGCTGGCGAGGCAGCTCTGGCCCTGCAGCTGCTCCGGTGCCATGAAGTTGAGGGTTCCCCCGGAGGCCGCGTCGGCTTTTTCCCAGGTCAGATCGCGGGCGATCCCGAAATCGAGGAGCTTCAGCCGGCCGTCGCCTGTGACGAGGATGTTCTCCGGTTTGATGTCACGGTGCATGATGCGGTGCCTGTGGGAATAGGCAACCACCGAGAGCAGCTGGAGAAACAGGCCTTCCTTGTCGGCCGCCGACAACCCTTTCTCCATCCGCCGGTCGAGGGAGTCGCCCTCGACGTATTCCTGGATCAGGATGTACTTGCCCTCGTCCTTGACCACTTCCAGCAGGTCCGCAATGTTCGGGTGATGGATCAGGCGCTTGAGGATCGCCGCGGAACGCAGCGTGCGGATGTTCATCGCGGCGGAGTGGGGAATCTTGGCGGCGGCAAGGGTCTGTCCCCCTTCCTCAATGACCAGCCAGACATCGCCGAAGGCGCCGCTGCCGAGAAGGCGGAGCTTGCGCCATTTGTGGAAGATCCGGCCGCCCTCCTCGTCGTAGACGAGCGCCGAGGCAGGGGTGAAGAACGAAAGCCCTTCCTGCAGCCTTGACACCAGCCGGCGCCAGAGATTTTTGGTGTTCTGCTGGCCGTACTCGTCAAACGGATAGGTCGGTTTCGGGGACTGCAGCAGCGCCTGGCCCCACTCCAGAAGGATATAGAAGCGCAGCGAAAAGCTGTCCTCGTCAAGGGGCAGCAGGCTGAAGTCGTCCGCCCCGGCCTCGAGATACTGGCGGACATTGCCGGCCTGGCCAGGAGGCACCAGCACGATCAGCGGTACCGGGCGGGGCAGCGTTTCAGAAAGGCGGCGGACGATGCGCTCCTGATGTCTGGCCGTTTCGCTGAGCCGGATCACCGAAAGGCAGATGTCCGCATCGGTAATGGAGCTTTCCAGGCTGAAGAGCTCGGTGATGTCGACCGTCAGCGGGGATATGTCAAACGAGGCGGTCAGCCTGGCGATGAGCGCCTCCTCCTCAGGCATCAGCCCCGCCAGGAGCACCTTCTGATGTGTCGAGTCGTTTGTGTTCATCGAGGCCTCGCGACAGGTGGGGCGGTGCTGTTGCGTCAGGCGGTGAGGGGGAAAGAGAGATCATTCTGCCGTGTTCTCTCTCCTGCCAATATTGTAGCTGTTGTGGAGGAAAAATGTAAGGTTTGGCCGCAGATCAGGGCAGATGCCAGTCGTTGTGGCGCAAGGGGCCGGTCGTGTGCCGTATTTACGGCAGCCTTGGCGTGGACCGGCGCGGGAGGGAAGCGGTCAGTGCGGATGCGAGCAGCAGTTTGCCCCGAGCTTGCCGAGGTAGTCCAGGACTGCCCGCTGCAGCGTGGTCTCAGCCAGCTGGGCGCAGTGGAGATGGGTGTCGGGAAGCTGGCCGACCTCGTCCATGATGGCGATCATGTTGATCCGACGCACCTCCTCGATGGTCTTGTTGCGGGCCAGCATGGCGGCGGTTTCGATGCAGGATTTGCTGACCGAGCAGCCATCTGTGGCGCAACTGGCAGTGGTTACCCGGCCGTCCCTGATCCTCATGGCGATTTCCATCGTATCGCCGCAGTTGCCGGTTATCCTGGCGCTGCCATCGGGGTTCTCGACCTGGGTGTTGGCGAGATAGTGGAAGGTGAACCAGGCGGCGACCAGGCAGAACAGGACCAGTATGGCGATCAGGATGTGCATTGGCGGGAAGTTGTCTGTGGGGTGAGTGGTCGCCCGGCATGCCGCAACCGGGAGCGGGCCGGTGGCATCCCCCTGTCCCGGCTGAAGCGGCGGGCTAGAAGTCGAAGTTGATGGTCAGGCCCGCCATGGTCTCGTCGACGATGCCGGCGTAGTCCTCGGCATCGTCGGTCAGCGGCATGGAAAAGGTGATCGCCGGGGTGATGGTAAGGGCGTCGGTGACCAGCCAGTCGATCGAGGCCGACAGTTCGGCGTTATGGAAGTTGCTGTATTCCTCGCTGACCGAGTAGTTCTCGATATTGAAGCTGAGCAGCCCGTCGAGGTTGAGGTCCAGGCCATCCATCAGCTCGAGGGAGTGGCTGACTGCTGCGGTGAGGAAGATCCCTGTTTCGCTGGATTGGTCCCAGTCGTAGAAGATGGTCAGGGAAGGTGACAGCAGGATGTTGAAGGTGGCCCCCAGGTAGAGTTCGTTGGTGTCCTCGGCCTCGTCCATCAGGTAGCTGATGTTGCCGATGGCCAGTGAGACAGCGTCGATATCGAAGCTGTACTCAAGGCTTACGTCGGTTTCGTTGATCGTACTGCTGTCCTCGTCGTAGTTGGCCCAGATTCCAGCACTGAAGCCATTGTAGCTGAGATCGAGGCCAGGCTGGACGACGAAGTCGGAGTCCGGCGACAGATCTAAGCCGCGCCACAGGTACATGCTGTTGACGCTGCCGTAGAGGCTGCCGGCAAAACCATCCCCGGCAGAGGCGGTGGGCGGGGGGATCAGAAAGGGCAGGGTGACGGCGAAAAGGGCCGCAGTCAGTTTGTTCATGGGCCAACTCCATTCTAGGCGGTGGACAAGGATCTGCCTATAAATACTGGTATCTTGACATATTACCTGCTACGGCCCCTGCAATGCAAGGAATATACTCCGGGCAGAGATACGGTTGGCTGTCAGCAGCCGCAACTGGTCGGTGTCCTGCCGGTAACCCTCGCCAGCCAGCGGCTGATGATCAGGGCGGCGCAGCCGCAGCCATCGTCCGGGTTGACGTAGATGGCCGCAACCGGGCAGTTGGTGGCGCAGGCGCCGCACTCCATGCAGGCGTCGCGGTCGGTGATTTTTGCCTTGCCGGCGTCGAGGACGAATATCCGGTGGGGGCAGACCGTGACGCAGTTGCCGCAGCCAATGCAGGCGTCCGGGTTGAGTCGGAGGATGGCCGAGCCGTCGATATAGCGAAAGTCCTGCATTGTCGTCTCCCTGTCAGATGAAGGCGCCGCCGACCCACAGGATCAGCGCCGTGACCGCGCCGGTGATCTGCACCGCCAGCCCCTTGCGCATTTCCATGCTGACGCCGGAAAGCGATGTATACGGGGTCGAGCCGGTGAAATTCATGGCCAGGTAAGAGGATACCGATACCATCCACAGCGCCAGCGCCAGGGTGGCGATACTACGTGTCTCGCTGCCAATCGTGATGAAAAACGGCAGGCCGACCAGGATACCGGCGAAGAGGCCTTTCAACCAGAACTGCCGGCCGGGGATCCAAGGCAGCAAGAGCGGGGTGATGACCGCCCCGGCAAAGACGGCGAGCAACGTGACGGCAATGGCCTGCAGGCCGCGCTGAACGGCGGCCGATACGGAATAGAGACCCGGGCCGATGCCTGAAATACACAGCAGCACGAGCAGGACAGCCAGCAGCGGTTTCCAGAGCAGACAGACTTCCACCGGGATCAGTACCGCCCGCTCGCCGATGCTGAAGGTGATGGCCCGCATCTGTTCGTCGGCTGTCCTGTTGCGCTCGAGGAAAGCGGGAATATCGGAGGCCTGAATCGGCCCGAAAATACCTGTAAAACCGCAGGCCCGCCGCAGTTTTCCGGCAGCTGCGCCAACGGCCCCGAGCTGCGGCAGGATCAGTTCCCGATGGCTGACGATCTCGGCCAGGCGACTGGAGCGGACCTGATAGGCGATCTCGGCATCGGAGAAGGTCTTCTTGCCGGCGGCACACCAGACGTTCACGCCGCGGGTGTCGATCACCAGGATCCAGGCGTCGATACCGGCCAACTCCCTCCGCAGCGAGTCGAAGCTGAGCTTGTAGTTGGCAGTCACCAGGACCGGAGAATCAGGGAGCGGCGAACCGACTCCGTACAGGCCGGGAATGATTGTGTACCTGTTGCGGAAATAGCCGGTCCGGGCGCCGGCCGTACCGAGATGATCCCGCCAGGACAGGCTGGTGGCCACCAGCGGTATCGGTCCCGCAGGGGTTTTGGTGAAACCTGTCACGTAGGGTTCAATCCGGTAACCGGGTCGTTCGCTGGCCCCCGACCGGGGTTCCGGTTTCGGACCTCAGCAGGGAGCAGTATCGCCGCTGTCTGCAGGTGGCTCCAGCGGTGCGGTCATCGAAAAGGTTGGAAAAGGCTGCAGGTGCAATCCGGGCTGGATGTCTGGTTTCATCGTTGAGTCGTGTCCTCGGCAGCAAGGGTCGCCAGTGATGCGGTCAGGTCGGCCAGTCGTTTCCTGTCGGCGCAGTAACAGGTCGTTGGCCCTTCGATCTCACCGCGGATCAAACCTGCTTCCTTCAGTACTTTCAAATGCTGGCTGACGGTGGACTGGGCCAGTGGCAGCACCTCGACAATCCGGCCGCAGATGCAGCGATTCTCGTCGAGCAGTTGGCGAAGGATGGCCAGTCGGGCGGGATGCCCCAGGGCCTTGCACATGCGGGCGGTGTCGATTGTTTCTTGGGTGTCTTTCATGGCTTGCCGGCGATTGGGCGTGGCTTTCATCGTAAAATTACGATAAGGAATTCCCGTTGTCCTGTCAAGCGATGATTCCACAACGGCAGTGGCTTGAAGATACAGGATCTCCCAGCAACCCCTGGCCTCCGCTTGCCAGAGGGGACATGTGTTCTGTATGCTGATTGCTGTCGGCAGTCAACGGCGTGCTCTGGAAGTTCACCGTACCAGTTCTTCCGCTGTTGCCTCGGCAGGCGGGAAGCGGATCTTCCTGGCTATACGACTGCCGGTTTGTGCGATCGTCAACAGCCTATCTTTATCATCTCATCAGGAGAAACAAATGATTACAGAAAAAACATGCACTTACCGAATAATTATCTCGTGTTTCTGCGCAGCCGCCGCCGTGGTGCTTTTTCTCGTTCCGTTAAGAACCGTCCCGCTGGTTGATTCGAAAACAACTGACTACTTCAGCCAGGCAGTGACCAGGACCGGTCTTGCCTACGCGACAACCAGGGCGATAAATGCCTCGGTTTCGGTAATCAAGGAATCGAACCTGCAGCTTGAGCCGGCGGGGATCGGCGTCTCCCTGGCCGCAGGCCAGCTGCTTGATCCGGTCGATGACCTCACCGAGAGGCTTTCGAGCGTGCTGGTCACCGCCATCACCTCCCTGGGCGTCCAGAAGCTGCTCTTCGAGATCGGTACCTTCCTCGCACCGCCTGTCGCGGCGGTGCTGCTGCTGCTTTTTTCCGCGCTCGTCTGGTCGAATCACCCACGGAGTATGGCGCTGCAGAGAACTGCTGTCAGACTCATTGTCATTGTTGCCGCCCTGCGATTCTGCTTGCCAGTATCTTCGTTTGCCAATACCTATGTCTACGATACTTTTTTTGACCAACGGATAGAAAAAGTCAGCAGTGAATTGAAATTTCTCACCAGGGAATTCAATCAGCTTGAAAATCTGTCATTACCGGAATCAACAGGAATACTAGACGTTATCGAGAATAGTGGATCGCTTATCAAACAGAAGATGCAAGCGTTCAAAAATGCGTTGCAGGCTTCAGTTATCAATATGGCGGCGATTATCGATAACCTTTTGGAGTTGACTTTTCTATTTGTCAGTATATTCTTTGTGCAGGTAATGATTATTCCTCTCTTGATGCTGTGGATAATCGTTAAGATTGCAGGCACGCTTTTTCAGTTGCAGCAGAATTGAATACAGTGTGTTTGCATACGCGTTAAATCATGCTGAAGTTATTCCCAAGGAGAAGACATGAGCGAAAAACCCAGACAGAAACGAGTCAGGCTCGGCAATGATAAGGAAGTGTTGAAGAAGCTGATAGCGGTTCTGAGCAAGGAAAAGGTGACCAAGCAGGAACTGGCCGACAGGCTTGACCTCGATGCAAAAAAACTGACGGATTCGGTATTTTTGGCCGCCGTCAAACTGCAGGGAGAGAGTTCGTTTCTGGCCAACCTGGCAGAGAAAACTGGCGGTCGGGCAAAGAAAGGAGCTGCTTTCAAGAGCAACCGGGGCCTGCTGATTCCGGCATGGATGTTTGCCGGAAAAAATCCTGAAGACGGGCAGGAATATATTGTCGAGTTCGGCAGGAAGGGGCTGATCCACCTTCGGCCGAAGACCGAAGAAGCCTGAATCGATCTGCTATTGACGAGATGTTCATGATGTTCGTTGCCTGATTCCGGAATGAACAATCAAAGTCTTCCGTCATGACATGTTCAAGCTTTCAGTTTGATCGCAAGGGGGCTGTGCCGACGTGGTGCGACCCCCTTGTTTTTTCCGTCATATATACTGGCAAGGGATCTTGTCGATGAAGCCGGCGATCCGGTTGATGGCCGACAGGAATCCTTCGCGTCGGGGTCTGTCGAACGTTGCGCCGGATGGCATGCTCCATTTATTACGACTCGGTCGACTCCCGTTGAAGCAGTGTTTTTTTCGATCCAGTCCCCAGCGGTACCCTCCCAATTCACCGGCACTGAGCACGACGCGGTAACATGGTACGGCGACAGCCAGATGGTTTGCCGCGCAGGCCCGTGCCACCGCCCTGACAGCCTTCGGCTTGCCTATCCGCTGCGCCAATTCGGAATAGCTGATGGTTGATCCGGCGGGACTGCTCTGCAGTGCAGCCCAGACCCGCCACTGGAAAGCGGTGCCCTGGATATCGAGCGGAAGGGGCCGCCCCTGCCCGGGTTCCTCGATAAATGACAGCATTCCGGCGATGGTTGTAGTGAATTCCGGGTCTTTTTCCCGGAAAACCGCTCCCGGAAAAGCGGCCCGCAGGCGATTGTCAAGCACCTCCGGCGAATCGTCTATACCGATCACGGAGATACCGAGTTCCGTCGTGGCGATCAGCAGCCAACCCAAATACGATTGCACGATCCCATAGCGTATGGACATGCCTTCGCCGCCTTTCCTGAAAGTCGATGGTTTCATTCCCAGGTCTTTTGCCGCTGTTTCGTAGAAACGGCTGTTCGATTCATAACCGGATTCGTACACCGATTCGGTTATCGTTCTGTTTTTCTTGAGGTTCTTCCGCATACGCCGCAAACGGAGTTCCATCGCATACTGCGTCGGCGTGATGCCCGCCACCTTCCTGAAGAGCCGATGAAAATGATGTGGGCTCAGGCTGGCCGCATCTGCCAGCTCGTTTAGCGACGGTTCATGCCCGGACTCCTCGATAATGACGCATGCCCGGGATACCAGCTCGACGGAGGCTTCTCGGAAGGTGTATTCCCGAGGGCGGCAGCGTCGGCACGGGTGGGACCCGTCGTGTTCAGCCATCTGCCAGTTCTCGAAAAAGCGGACATTTTCCCGATTCGGTCTGCGCGAGGAACAGGTGGGGCGGCAATAGATCCCGGTTGTCATCACCCCGTACACGAATCTCCCGTCTGCCCGGCTGCCCCGCTGAATGAGCGCCTGCCAACGGCTGGCGTCAGATGTGAAATCGGCGGTTGGAGTCATGGCTCACCTCACGGACACGATAATGTTCTGCCATTGACAGTTTGACGGGCCTGATGGTTTTGCCTTGCAAAATTTACAGCCGATACTTCAGAACCAGTCGGCCATCGATTGCCAGCAATCCCAGGCCGATCAGCGCCATCCCTCAATCTGTCCGATTGACAGCGCCTCATCCAGGAAAAAGGTCCCCAGGAGAATCGCGCTGACCGGTATCAGGAAGGTGACCAGCAGCGCCCATTCAAGCGTGCCCATTGGCGGAGAGGAATTTCTCATATACACCTCCGTACATGTTGTCCTTGTCGCAAATGTACGGCAGGCATTCGGAAGAAAATATACGTTTCTTGCTGTTTCATTCAGATTTGATCCGGGCAGTCCGGAAAAAAACACTGGCGTGTCGGCACCAGGTTTCTGCCGGAACAATAGGCCCTGTGCGGGACGGAGACCGGCGGTCACCGTTTCCCGGCGGCCATTGACAAGCGGGAGAAATATTCTTAATTTTTTTCTTAAACACTCTGCTTTCTCCGGTACAGGCCGCGGTTGCCCGGCGGCAGACATGCCTGGCCGGTCAATCTGCCCTGAACGCTCCGGCGATCAGGGATGGCCGGAGGGGAGTGATGGATAATCTATCAACAAGGAGGTTCCCCATGTCGTATACATGTCAAAACTGCGGCGCTTCAGCCGAGGATTCGAGCAAGCTCTGCCATCCGGCAAGCGAAGATCAGAACAACAATCTCTGCGGCGTACCGGCCGAAAAGGTCTGCAGCGGGAAAATCATCGAGATGAAATACTCCTGCGATTCGTGCGGCAGCGTATCCGCAAGTGCCGATAATCTGTGCAGCCCCAGTGCCATCAGGTAGACCCTGGACCGGGGGGACGGACAGCGGAGCGCAACGGCCGCAGACCGGTACGTCCCCTCATTCCCCCTCATTTCCCCTCACTTTCGACCCGTCTTTTCTCTCCCTCGACCTGAAGGAAATGGCTGGGTTGCATCATTGCCGCAGAAGGCTTTCCGTTGAGCGGACGCAGCTGATTCTGTAAAGTCGTGGTGGATCTGCAAAGAAAATGCAGGCATCTCTTTGGAGATGACCGGATACGGGATGCCGAGGCCCATCTCCAGCAAGGGGGAGTGCTGGTGTGGAGCATCGTTTTCCGGAAGTATCTCCAGGATCTGCCTGCAGCAGGTGTCTCAAGAAGGACGATCACCATCCGGGGGCATCATGCTTCTCCCCAGGATCGGGACCCGGCATGGGGAAGAACCGGTGACAGCCGATCTCCCCTGTGGCTTTATTTGCAGCACTCCTCCATCATCAGTTTGTTGAGGTTGTCCTTATACTCGTTGCATTTCGACTTTCCCTTGATCAGGTCGCTCCATTTGGCGAAGTTGGCCTCGGTGACGAGTTTGGCGACCTTTTCCATGTGTGCTCCGCTTACCCTGTCGATCTCGGCCTTCATCTTCTCTTTCATCAGTTCCATCCATGCATCGTCGGCCAGGGCCAGCATTTCTTCATGCATGTTGCAGCAATCGCTGTCGTTCTTTTTCGTCGTGGCGCACGTTTCCGTGCTGCAGGTTCCTTCGGACATGGCAACCTCCCTGTCATCTCTTCATGTTGTTGCGTAGAATTGCCGCAAGGCGGGCTACTGCTATCGCAAATGTGGCGGATTGTTTCGATCTGCCTTCGGCAACTGCTCCTGCAGGCGTTTCGGGTGAACGCCCGGACTGCCTCCTAGTGAATCGTGCGGTCTTTCAGGCCGCGATATTTGGCGTACAGATCGCGAATTCTGACGCGGAGGCGGTACAGCTCTCGCGACTCCGATGTCGACACCCATCGCGGTTCGCTGATCGAATACAGATAGTTCGATAACTCATCGATCGAATTCTCGATCGCTTTGCACCAGGTGCCGGTGCAGATCGTATCGATCTCCTTGGCCTCGCTTATGTCGTGGTCGAGGATATCCAGCGATGCATCCAAGTTCCGCATGAAGTCCCGATGCGTCATCTGGAATGACTCGACCTTCTCCTTGTGCAGTATCATGACTGACCTCCTGTTATCATCTGTGATGCCCGGTCTGCGGTGTTGCCTGGACAGGAATGGAGAGGAACTCGATGGAGAAAACCAGGATGGACGTTCTGGAGTGGATAGGTCAGGCGACCGGCCGGATGTCCTTCAGGGAGCTTCTGTTTGCCACAGGTGCCCAGGTGATTACAAATAACAGAATAATCATTCCCTCAGAATTGGCAATCGAGGATCGGTACTGCAAAGTGGTATGCGCTGACAGGGCCGGTGCCGGAACGGCCAAGGGGGTGTCCATCCTCCCCCATCAGGGATTACAGCAGGGCGCCGGTCACCCTGTCTGTCCAGACGTTGGCCCGGATGACGGCCTCGGAGAACCTGCTGACCGGGATCGCGAGGGGGGTGCAGATTTCCCTGACCGCGTCGTAACTGTCTTTTTCGAGAGCCTCGAGCAGGCGGAGATAGACGGCCAGAGGCGCCTGAGGATTGGTGTAGCCATCCTGGAAGGTATCCGGCAGCGGCAGTTCCTGGAAGATTGTTGCAAAGGGAGCGTCGAGTATGACATCGAGCAGTGAGAGCATGCCGAACAGGAAAAGGGTTTCCGGCCTGCTGTCGGGGATCTGGCCGTCGACGGCAAGTTCCTCAAGCAATTTGCCGCGATTGAGGGCCATCACCAGCAGCTGTCCCGGTTTGTGGTTGCCCAGCATGTCGGAGAGCACGGCCATCCGCAGCCAGTAACGCACCCGGGTGTTGCCGAGGAGGATAACCGAATGCCGCACCGAGGAGATCTTCATCGAGAATCCGAAGGCCGCCGAATTGAGCAGGCGCAGCAGGCGGTAGGTGATGCTGGGGTCGCCGTTGATCAGGTCGACCAGTTGGTCGGTGTCCAGCGACGGGTCGTCGAGGGCCTTGAGGACATTGAGCTTGGAGGCGAAACTGGGTTTGATCTTCTTGCCGGAGAGCGTTTCCGGCCTGGCGAAGAAATAGCCCTGAAAGAGGTCGAAACCGAGGTCGCGGAGGAACTGGAATTCCCGTTCAGTTTCAACCTTCTCGGCGAGCTTGAGGGCCTTTTTGTCGCGTATGCTCTGGTAGATGGCTTCGATTTCCGCGGTGGTCTTGGCGAAGACGTCGACCTTGATGATATCGGCGATGTCGAGGAGGTCGTAGACATCCTTGCTGCCGATGTAGTCATCGATGGCGATCAGGTAGCCGTCCTGTTTCAGCCTGATCAGTTCATCCATGATCTGCGGGGAGGGCAGGATGTCCTCGAGCACCTCGATGACCACCACTGCCGGCGGCAGGCCGCGCGGGGAACCTTCGAGGATCAGTCTTTCGGTGAAGTTGATGAACAGACGCTTCGACTGGTCGATCGACTCCTGGGAGGCTATGAAGCCGCAGGTGGAGACGTTGATCGTCGCCTGGTCGGCGTTGTCGAACTCGGCCCGGGAATGATGCTGGCTGTCCCGGAACAGCAGCTCGTAGCCGTAGGTATTGGAGCGCCTGTCGAGGATGGGCTGCCTGGCCACGAAATAGAGGTCGTAATTGTCGGCTTCAGGATGGTTCATCGTCTGTATCCGCAAGAATTTAATGATAGAACAGGTCGGGCGGTCGTCAGGCCGGTTGTCCAGCCCTTACCAGTATAGTCATAATCGGTGTCTCCAGAGAGGAAAAACTGCTGTCGTTGAAAAAAGAAGCAACGGGGGGCAGCCGAACCGGCTCCCCGTACCAGTCCGGATCTCGATATCGGCCCGATAATGGCCGTATCGGTTTACTTTTATGCGGTTTTCGAATACAGTGGAGCCGCCTGTCCGTCGCGCAACCGACCATTCACGAAACACCACTCAGGATGAGAGAGACCATGAAGATACGTAAAGCAGTTTTCCCGGTGGCCGGTCTCGGCACCCGTTTCCTGCCGGCCACCAAAGCCATGCCGAAAGAGATGCTGCCGGTAGTCGACAAACCGCTGATCCAGTATGCGGTGGAAGAGGCCCTGGCCTCCGGCATCGAGCAGATCATCTTTGTCACCGGCAGTGGCAAGAGCGCCCTCGAAGACCACTTCGACCGCGCCTTCCAGCTTGAGGAGACCTTGAAGCAGCGCAACAAGAAGGAACTGCTGCAGGTCATCGAGTCGATTGTGCCGAATTCCGGGACCATCATCTACACCCGGCAGAGCGAACCGCTCGGTCTTGGGCATGCCATCTGGTGCGCCAGGGACATCGTCGGCGACGAACCCTTTGCCGTGCTCCTGGCCGACGACCTGATCCAGAGCGATGTGCCGGTCCTCCACCAGATGGTCCAGGAGTTCGACCGTCTCCGGGCATCGATGGTGGCGGTGATCGAGGTGCCGCAGGAAGAGACCTCCAAGTACGGTATCCTCGAGACCGAGGAACCGGTGAACGGCACCATCCGGGTGCGGCGGATGGTGGAGAAGCCGCCGGCGGACAAGGCGCCGTCCAATATCGCCGTCATCGGCCGCTATATCCTCACCCCGCAGATATTCGGCCTGCTCGGCCGCCACAGCAAAGGCGCGGGGGGCGAGATCCAGCTGACCGATGCGATGTCGCAGCTGCTCCACAGCCAGCCGATTTTCGGTTACAAGTTCAAGGGCCAGCGTTTCGATTGCGGCGACAAGGCCGGATTCCAGATGGCCAACCTTGCCTTCTCCCTCGAGCGCCCCGAAATGCGCGACAGCCTGAGGGCCTATATCAAAACCCTGGTCTGAGCCATCGGACCATCCACAGGAAGCACTCAACGCATGCAGAATATGAAGAAAGCGCTGATCACCGGCATCACCGGCCAGGACGGGGCCTATCTGGCCGAGCTGCTGCTGCACAAGGGGTACGAGGTTCACGGCATCAAGCGCCGTTCCTCGCTGTTCAACACCGCCCGCATCGACCATCTCTACAGGGACCCGCATGAGGATGACCGGCGATTCATCCTCCATCATGGCGACCTGACCGATTCGTCGAGCCTGATCCATATCATCGAGAAGATCAAGCCGGATGAGATCTACAATCTCGCCGCCCAGTCCCACGTCGCGGTATCGTTCGAGGAGCCGGAATACACCGCCAACTCCGATGCCTTGGGCACCCTGCGCCTGCTCGAGGCTATCCGCATCCTCGGCCTGACCAGGACCACCCGCTTCTATCAGGCCTCGACCTCGGAACTGTACGGCAAGGTCCAGGAAATCCCGCAGACGGAGACCACGCCGTTCTACCCCCGGTCGCCCTACGCGGTCGCCAAGCTCTATGCCTACTGGATCGTCGTCAACTACCGCGAGGCCTACGGGATCTATGCCTGCAACGGCATCCTGTTCAATCACGAGTCGCCGCTGAGGGGCGAGACTTTCGTCACCCGCAAGATCACCCGCGCCCTGGCCCGGATCTTCCTCGGTTTCCAGGACTGTCTGTACCTGGGCAACCTCAATGCCCGCCGCGACTGGGGCCATGCCCGCGACTATGTGGAGATGCAGTGGCTGATGCTGCAGCAGGAAAGGCCGGATGATTTCGTCATCGCCACCGGCGTGCAGCACTCGGTGCGCGACTTTGTCGATGCCGCGGCTGTCGAGCTGGGAATGAAGCTGCGCTGGCAGGGGGAGGGCGTCGAGGAGATCGGCGTCATCGACAGCCTGCCGGCACAGGGGGCCGCCCCGGGCCTGCTCCCCGGCAAGGTGGTGGTCAGGGTCGATCCCCGCTACTTCCGACCCACCGAGGTGGAAACACTGCTCGGCGACCCCACCAAAGCCCGCGAAAAACTGGGCTGGGTGCCGAAGACCAGCTTCGCCGAACTGGTAGCGGAAATGATGCGCGCCGATCTCGACGAAACCAGACGGGATGCGCTCTGCCAGCGGGAGGGTTTCACCGTCCTCAACCATCACGAGTGACAGGGGAGTGGCAGGTGGCTGACGGCGCAGCGGGAGGAGGGGAGGTGAGCGGTGGCAAGGAATTGCTGGGCGGGAGAGAGATGCTGTCCCCGTCGATGCGGGTCTATGTCGCCGGCCACCGCGGCATGGTCGGGGCGGCGATCGTCCGCCATCTGCAGCTCTCGGGATTCGAACAGATTGTCACACGCAGTCACGCCGAACTCGACCTCACCAGCCAGGCCGATGTTCGCGGGTTCTTCGGCTCCGAGCGCATCGACTACGTGGTGCTCGCCGCCGCCAAGGTCGGCGGCATCCACGCCAACACCATTTATCCGGCAGAGTTCATCCGCACCAACCTGATGATCGAGGCCAACGTCATCCACGAGGCCTGGCGGGCCGGCGTCAACCGGCTGCTGTTTCTCGGGAGCTCCTGCATCTATCCGAAATTCGCGCCGCAGCCGATGCGCGAGGAGGACCTGCTCACCGGCACCCTCGAGCCGACCAACGAATCCTACGCCATCGCCAAGATCGCCGGGATCAAGATGTGTGAATCCTACAATCGCCAGTATGGCACCTGCTATCGCTCGGTGATGCCGACCAATCTTTACGGGCCCGGCGACAACTACCACCTCGAGAACAGCCACGTCATCCCGGCGATGCTCCGCAAGTACCACCTCGCCCGGCTGGCCGCCGATCGCAACCTTGAGGCGATCCGTCGCGACGAGGCTCGCTACGGGGCAATCGTCGCCGATATCCGCGAGGCTATCGGTTTGAGCGCCGACTCGTCGGCCCTGCTGCATGACCGGCCGCGGGTCGTGCTCTGGGGCAGCGGTTCGCCACGCCGGGAATTCCTCCATGTCGACGACATGGCCGCCGCCTGCGTCCATGTCATGGGCCTTGACCAGAGGGATTTCACCGCGCCTGCGCCGTCCTTTCTCAATATCGGCACCGGCGACGACATCACCATCCGCGAGACCGCCGCGATGATCGCCGAGCTGGTCGGTTTCAACGGCGAGACGGTCTACAACCCGGAGCAGCCGGACGGCACGCCGCGCAAGCTGCTCTCCACCGCCCGCATCGCCTCGCTGGGTTGGAAACCGAGGTTCTCGCTGCAAGAGGGGCTGGCCGACGCCTACCGCTGGTACCTCGGCCAGGCCTGAAGCCAAGCCCTCTCCTCCACCGTCCCCCCTCGCCCTCTCATCCCTCGATCTGCCGCCGGAACAGCCTGATCATGCCGTCGCGGATGGCCTTGTGGTCGAGGTGGAAGATGTCGCTGGGAAAGAGCAGTTCAGCAACCCCGGAATCGAAGATCCGCTTGACCTCGTACTCGTCGTGGGAGACGTCCTGCTGGTACATGTAGTTCAGCCAGGAACGGTTGGTGTGGATGATGAACTCGACCCGCATGCCGCCGAGTCGGGCGAAGAACTTCAGCATCGGGGTCTTGCTGCTCGATCCGGTGGAGGTCGTCCTGTAGGCGGCCGATTCGGTCAGGGTGTCGGAGATGTCCTCAAGTACCATGAAGGAGTCTGCCTTCGAGGCGCTGCGGACCAGCCGGTTCTGGAACATTTTGACGTCGGCGATCGAATCGAGCACCGCCATCAGGCCCAGTTCGTCGTCGACCGCTACCGCCGGGTTCTTCTCGTTCTTGCGCAGCAGCTTCAGCACCCTGGCCTCCGGCGGCTTCTTGCGGATCGAGACGTAGATCGGGGTTTCGCGGCCGTTGACGGTAAAACGGCGGCGTTTCAGCAGGGTCAGCTTTTTGCCGGGCTCCGGCTCGATGCCGTGCGCCTGATCGAGGCCGATGACCTGGACGTCCTGACAGCTGAAGTCTTCCAGGTTATGGCGGGAGAGCAG
Source organism: uncultured Desulfobulbus sp. (assembly GCA_964475345.1). Taxonomy (GTDB): domain Bacteria; phylum Desulfobacterota; class Desulfobulbia; order Desulfobulbales; family Desulfocapsaceae; genus Desulfoprunum. Next base: position 3,233 of record CAYYWK010000004.1, on the reverse strand, counting down.
GTAGACGATCTCCAGTTCGCCGATCTTCTGCCTGCGGCTCCACACGTAGTCGTTGAGAAAATCGAGGAACAGCGAGAACTTCTCCTCGATCTTGGTCTCCCGCTCGCGCTGGTCGATGGATCCGGCCAGGCTCATCAGCACCAGCTTGCGCCTGGCCTCGAAGCGGGCCTTTTTATGGTAGCGGTCGTTGAACATGATCAGCAGCAGGTTGACCGGGTCGTTGGTCACCTCGATCTCGTTGGTGGTGGCGATGTGCGAGGCGTAGGGGGCCATGATCTTGTTCTTCAGCGAGTTGACCACCGCGTCGGCGGTCCTGGCGTACTCGTGGACCCTGGCCTCGATCTCCCTCGCCGTCCCCTCGATCCCGAACATGTTGCCGAGCAGGGTATAGGCCCGGTGACTGCGTTCCCGCCGCAGCTCAGGGCTGCCGACCAGGGACGGGATCTGGTCGAATCCGCTGATATTGAGGAATTCGAATACCTGGCTGCGCAAGGCCCGGTAGCGGGTGACATTGAGGCGGTTTTCCCGCAGTTGCAGCAGCCACTGCTTGGTCACCCTGGAAAAGGGGGCGCCGAGGACCACCGAGTCGGTGGTGGCCAATGGGCCGTTCTGCAAGAGCGAGGTGAATACGCTGTTCTGATCGAGAACACTCATGTGGGCATCCTTGGTGATGGAACGGATGAAAGTGACTGGGAGTAGTCATAGACTAGCTTTTCCGACCGGCTTGTCAAGGGCAAGGTGAGAGGGAGGGCGTGCCGGGCGGCTTTGCCGAAGGACCGACGATGAAATGGAAAACAGTGTATATTGAGCATATTACGGCAGATACCGGATTGTTCCAGGGCCAAACTTCCCTTGAGTTTTCAGTTGGGATCTGGTACGGAGGAGGGGATCGGTCGCGGGACGCCGGCAGGGATTGTCACCTTTTCCACGCGACTGCCAACTCATCCGATTGGAGAAATAATGTATAGAAACTTCAGGATCGTACCAAATATTATCTTCGGCCGCGGCTCCTTCAATCAGCTGGACGACGTGATCAAGCACAAGCGGACCAGCAGCGAATCCTACTTTGTCTTTGTGGTCGACGACGTCTTTACCGGCCAGGAACTGGAAAACCGCATTCCCCTGCGCGGCCGCGATCTGCTGCTGCGTGTCAACGTCGACGACGAGCCGAAGACCAGCTATATCGATGCGCTGGTCAAGCAGATCAAATCCTACCATTTCGAAAAGCCGGCGGGCATCGTCGGCATCGGCGGCGGCGCCACCATGGACATCGCCAAGGCGGTGTCGCTGATGCTCAACAACCCCGGTTCCGCTGCCGACTACCAGGGTTGGGACCTGATCAGGTTTCCCGCCGTCTACCATGTCGCCGTGCCGACCCTTGCCGGCACCGGCGCCGAGATCTCGCGCACCACGATCCTCACCGGACCGGAAAAGAAACTCGGCATCAACTCCGATTTCACCCTCTACGACCAGATCCTCCTCGATCCCGAACTGCTCGCCGGGGTGCCGAAGAACCAGTGGTTCTATACCGGCATGGACTGCTACATCCATGACGTCGAATCGCTGCAGGGCACCTTCATCAACGAGTTCAGCCGGGCCTACGGCGAGAAATCCCTCGATCTCTGCCGCCAGGTCTTCCTCGAGGAGCATGCCGACCGCGACGACAAGCTGATGATGGCCTCCTATTTCGGCGGCATGAGCATCGCCTACTCGCAGGTCGGGGCCTGCCACGCCCTGTCTTACGGCCTGTCCTACGTGCTCGGTATCCACCACGGCATTGGCTGCTGCATTGCCTTCGACGTGCTGGACGAGATCTACCCGCAGGGCGTGGCCGAGTTCCGGCAGATGATGACCAAGCACGATATCGAACTGCCGCGGGGAATCACCAGGGATCTCGACCAGGACCAGATGGAGAGGATGGTGACCACCGCACTGAACCTGGTGCCGTTATGGCAGAACTGCCTGGGACCGGAGTGGGCGTCGATCATGACCCGCGAGCGGGCGATGGGCCTGTACAGGCGGATGTAGAGGCCTGCCAACCTTACGCACGACACGGGCCGGGGCTGGTGACAGCCGCCGGCCCGTTGTGTCTGCAGGCAAGGCGAGGCCGCCCGGTGGCAGAAAGCGAGGATGCAGCCCGGTCGCTCAGGCGGTGTGGTGAATCTTCAGTTCGGTTTTGCCGGGATGTTTCGCCAGATGACGGTAATGCTTGACGGCGGTTTCGGCGAGGCGACCGACGATATGGGGCAGGTCCGATTCCCGCCAGGCGCCCATGAACTGCGCATTGCCCTGCAGCCGCTCGCCCAGGGAGAAGCCGCTGTCGCTGTCGGGGGAAAGCAGCACATCGTCGGCAGAGGCTTCGATCTCCTGCCTGAAAACGCCGATGATGAGGTCGCGGACGGCGAATCCGAAGTATTTCCTGACCTCCTCGGTCGACTCGGCAAGGTTGATGTTCTGCCGGAATCCCGGGAGGATATTCTGTTCGACCTTGGAATACGAAAGCTGTCTTGACATGGCAAATCCCCTTTGGCAGTGAGCTGGGTCGAATTCCTGATGGAGCATCGCCAATCTCTTGTCCATGCGCCTCTCTTTCATTAAAGGTGCTGAAGAGGGGGGTTGTCAAATCGTATTGGTGCCGATACCGCCTGGCTGCTGTCGGTGCGGGCAGCGCCGAGCGCCGGATGTGGCGGGCGACTCGAATGAGCGGGAAGCACCCGGTTAAGCTGGCCAGGTCTGCGGGATGAGGGACTGCCGCAACTGACGGAGAGCCCGGAAAGCGGTTGACAGCATAGGGAGGCGGGGATATTCTGGGCTGCGGTTTTTTGCCAGAAAACCGGGAAAAACAACGGGAGCGTCCATGTACTGGCCGGCGTGCGCGCCGGCGGCTAACCGCTCCCTTTCTCATTGAGCACTCTGCACGATCTCCGCTAATGAACGACGCAACAACTCAATCCGCTGCCGTGCTGAACGGCATCCGGCGTGCCTTTCCGATCGTTCTCGGCTATGTGCCGATCGGTTTCGCCTACGGTGTGCTTGCCGGCAAGAGTGGCCTCTCGGCGGCCAACACCCTGATCATGTCGTTGATCGTCTTCGCCGGCTCGGCCCAGTTCATCGCCGTCGGCCTGTTCGCCAGCGGCGCGGGGCCGGCGGTGGTGATCCTCACCACCTTCGTCGTCAATCTCCGCCACCTGCTGATGGCAGCATCGCTGGCCCCTCACCTGTCGAAATGGTCC
>CAYYWK010000003.1:0-21605 GCA_964475345.1 uncultured Desulfobulbus sp. | reverse complement strand
GGCAGATCCCGGTGCCGCAGTGTACCGCGAAAGACAGCAGGGTCCTCCACCCGGACGGTGCCAGCCTGAGTTACGGACAGCTGGCCGAGGCCGCCGGAAAACGCGCGGTCCCCGCTGGGCCGCCTCTGAAAAAGCCGCGGGACTATAGCATAATCGGCACCGGCAGGGCGCGCCTGGATCTGCCGGACAAAGTCCTGGGGAAAACGATCTACGGCATGGACTTCCGTATCGAGGGCATGTGCGTGGCCGCGGTCGCTCGGCCGCCGCAGTACGGCGCGACCCCCGAGTCCCACGACGCCGGTGCGGCGATGGCAGTCCAAGGGGTTGTCAAGGTGGTGGAGCTGGGCGAGCGGGTCGCGGTCTGCGCCGAGACCACCTATGCCGCGCTGCAGGGCAGGCGGGCCCTCAACGTCGTCTGGTCCAAGGGGGCCCGCCCTGATCTGAACGACGAGACCTTGCAGGCGCTGCTGCAGCAGCATCTCTCACAACCGGGAGTGACGGCCCGCAACGATGGCGATGTCGAGGCAGCCCTTGCCGGCGCGAACCTGACGCTGGAGCAGTCCTATCGCCTGCCTTACCTCTCGCATGCCCAGGTCGAGCCGCTCAACTGCACCGCCCACGTGGAAAAGGACCGCTGCCGGATCTGGGCGCCGACCCAGGGACAGACCGCGACCCAGCTGACGGCTGCCGGACTGACCGGACTCCCCGTCGAGAAGGTGGAGGTCATGACCCTGCCGGCCGGCGGCGGCTTCGGCCTGCGCGGCGAGCAGGACACGGTGGTGGATTCGGTGATGCTCTCGAAAGCGCTGGGACGCCCGGTGAAAGTGATCTTCAGCCGGGAGGACGATTTCGCGCAGGATTATTTCCGCCCGGCAAGCCATTCCAGGATACGGGCGGCGCTCGACGACAAGGGCAGGGTGGTGGCCTGGTCGCACAAGGTGGCCTCCCAGTCGGTCATGTCCCGGGTGATGCCGGACTATGTGAAGAACGGCCTCGACGAGGATGCCGTTTCCGGCGTCCTGGACCTGGTCTACGGGGTGCCCAGCACGCGCGTCGAGTACGTGATGGTGGATCTGCCGGTACGCGTCGGCTGGTGGCGGTCGGTGGGGTATTCGGTCAACGTCTTTGCCGTGGAGTCCTTCATGGACGAGCTGGCCCACGCCGCCGGCGCTGACCCGCTCCAGTTCCGCCTCGATCATCTCGAAAAAGGCGGCAGGCCCTATAACCTGCTGGCACAGCTTGCAGAGAAGGGCGGCTGGAAAGACCCCGTGCCGGAGGGGAGGGCGCGAGGCGTCGCGCTGGTGTCCTGTTTCGAGTCGGTGGCGGGTCATATCGCCGAGGTGTCGGTGGGGGCGGATGGCCGGGTGACGGTCCACAGGATGCACTGCGCGATTGACTGCGGCACTGCCGTGTATCCCGACGCGATCAAGGCCCAGGCCGAGGCCGGGGTGGTCATGGGTCTGAGCGTCGCCTTTCACGAACAGGTCCGCTTCAGCGATGGCGGCGTGGCGACGGCCAATTACGATGGCTATCCGGTTCTGAAGATGTCGGAAGTGCCGGAGATCGCGGTGCACATCGTCGCAAGCGAACTGAAGGCGGGCGGCATCGGCGAACCGGTGCTGCCTTCGGTCGCCCCCGCCGTCGCCAACGCCATTTTCGCCGCAACCGGGGTCAGGCTGCGGCAGCTGCCCTTTGCCAGGGAACTGCTGGCCCAGGGGAAGAAGAATTCCTTAAGGGGATAGGCCTCGGCGCGAGTTGCCCTGCCGGGCTGCCGTCCGGCCCGGCAGGGCTTGCAGCTGATCTCTACGACGGAATGTGGGCCGCCATCCCTGGAGGAGCATATGGGCATCTCCCATTCGAATGAATCGATCAGTTTGCCGGGGCAGAGGGACAAGATCGCACGCGACAACTCGTCGGGATTTAGCTGGCAGTGAATATGCTGGTCGGCAACGCTGGCGGCGGCACCTGCACCTTTGACGAACCTGCTGAGGGGCCTGCCTCTGCCGGGTTTTCAGGAACCCACCAGTTGCAGTCGAAAGGGATGTTCTCTCTCGTGGAGGGCTCAGGGAAGAAAGACCTGTCTTTGCGGTGAGATCCTTGCGATGCCGGCACTTCTGTCAACGGAGATGCCGCAGGCTTTGGATGGGGGGACATTGACCCTGAGCAGCCCCTGAAGGCACCCATTGTCTTTTTCGAGCGCGTCAACATCGTCACGCCCTCATCCAGATCAATGTTCCAGTGCACCACCCCGATACAGGAATACGATGCACTCTGCCGAAAAATGCACGGTTCTCGCGCAAATATTTACCAGCTAGCAACTGGAAGCAGTAGCGTTCCCTTCACGCCAGGCTTGCCGTTTTGGCAATGAAACTTTCTGGCTGAACACCACAGCACGACCCCTCCTTTTTTGACAAAGGAAATTTTACACATTTCCTGGCAATTCTTACAGGTTGCTGTTTGGATCATGCTAACATGACTGGTATAATGGGGGATCACGTGACGATGCTATCAACGGTGCTGATTGGCAGTTGGGATCCTGGAATAATTGAGGGTGATGTTATGTCTTGTAGCGACGTCTGCAAAACTGTTCTAACAGATCTGAATTCGGGCAAGGAGAAGAGCATTACTAAGCAAAAGAACGAGGAAAGATATGAGGAACTATCAAAATTTCAGCGGCTTGTTAGTGTTATGTATGATCTTTTGCATCACTCTGTCTGGATGCGGAGGCGGCAGTTCTTCTTCAAAAGATTACTACAAGAACGCGGTCAGCAATGCAACGGTCTATGTTGCGCCCCGACCGAGCGCCATCAACAGGGTGGCGGTGCTACCTTTCAAGGCGCCTACCGAACTGATCGGCTCTTCAGTATCGGATATATTCACCATGGAACTGCTGCGCACCGAGCGGTACATCTTGGTTGAGCGCAGCCAGATTTCAGGGGTATTGGGCGAGACGGAGCTGTCTCTGTCAGGACTCTCGGAAGAAGCGGCGATTGCAGCCGGACTGATGCTGGGTGCGGATGCGGTTATTCTCGGCACTGTTGACGAGTATGCAACTGTTGCCAGCAGTGGCAATACCTATCCGGTCGTAGGTGCGTCAATCCGCATGATCGACTGTACTACCGGCGAAGTCATGTGGAGCGTCGGCCATTCAAGTCGTTCAGAAGACAGAATGGCAACACTTTCCAGCCATGCCCGTGCCGTCATCCTTGAAATGATGGTGGCCCTGGTCCAGAACTGGAAGCTCCAGCCAAAAGATCCGAATGCCCGGAGCCAGCCCAGGGCTGTTGCACCTCAGGCCCAGCCTCAGGCCGAGGCGATTGCGCCTCAGGCCCAGCCTCAGACCGAGACGGCGACCGCTGCGTTACCGTCGGCAGCACCGCAGACGCCGCCACCTGATGAACAACTGTATCTGCAGCCGCCGCAAGAGCTTTCAATTTCCGACATGGGTCTGCGCGAGGTGAGGCTGACATGGAATACATCTGCAGAGGAGTCCAAATACCGTATTGAACGGTCCATGAACGCTGAAGGTCCCTTTCAGGAAATTGCCACGGTTCCATCCTCCCAAGGTTCATTTGAGGATCGGGGGACCGGCACTGTTCCCCTTGAGGATGCAAAGGTCTATTACTACAGGGTGGTAGCCACTGATGGTGAGGGTTTGGAAGGTCAGCCCTCGCCTGTTTTGGAAAGTATGACTTCCCCCCCTCCCGATCCGCCGAAAAACCTTCAGGCAGAGGCACCCGACGGCAGGAATGTGACGCTTCGCTGGTCACCCGCCGAGGCGGAAGGGGTGGTGAAATATCTCGTTGAACGGCAAGGCCCGCAAGACAGCTCGTTCATTCAGGCGGGAGAAGTGGAAACCACCGAGTTCAAGGAAGATCTATCAGTTCTTTCACCGGCAAGCGATGCAGGCACTTTCAGCTACAGGGTGCGGGCCGTCAACCGGGTCGGCGCCGTTGGCGAAGCGTCAGAAACAGTCCGGGCAGCGGCTTCTGCGCCTGAAGCTGCGACCCAGACGATGAGCACGGCAGCACCGGCCGTGGCGGATCAGGTTGGGGAGAGCGAAGCTGAGAAAAGCCCGGAAGCAGCAGCGGAACCGGCACCTGAGAAAGTCGACAGCCAAACGGAGGAGATCGAACAACCGGACGGCACCAAGATTAAGAAAGTCACCACCACCACGACGGCAGAGCTTGCCGGCGGCGGCACGAGCACGATCATAGCGATTGAGACGACAACTTCCGACAAGGATGGATTCCTGAAGAAGGAAAGCCAGGTCGAAACTACGACTATTACCCCGGAAAAGGACGGAGGCGAAACAAAGATCTCCACCACGGAAATAACCACGACAAACAAGGATGGCTCAACCAGGAAGGAAACCAGGACACACAAGACGTTAAAGCAATGAAACCCGGAAAATCTCCAGGGTGTGCATGTATCTTTGTGATGAGGAGTACACAGCAATCCCGAGTTCAACAGGTCGGCCAATACATTACAGAGAGGTGACGGGATGGGAGCACGCTTAGGAAGTGTATGTCTTTGCCAATGCATCGTGCTGCTGTGCGTCCTGTTCCATCCGGCGGCGTCCCTGCGGGCCGAAGACGCCGCTGAAGATCTCAAGGCATACGGTCGCAAGTGGAACGAGATCCAAGCCGGATGGGAGGCGGAACAAAACCTTCACAAGCAGACCATGGACAAGCTGAAGTCCGGTCCCCAGACTCCCGAAACCCAGCGTCAGATCGACAGCGAGATTAATCGCCATTCCGGTCGCAGCAAGGAATTTGCCGGTCAGCGGCAGGTAATTCAGGACAAGATCATCAGTGAGGCCAACCGTCGGACAGCAAGCGGGCAACAGCAGGAAACTACTTCAAAACCTGGCAGCAGGACGGCGGGGACTGATCCCACCAGCGCCAAGGGCCGAGGCATGGCCGGAGATGGTGATTACGGTTCCGGTCCCCGCACGGCCGACAAGGTGCAGGGAGTATTGGACGACATGGGCATCAAGACCCAGGTCAAATCGACCCCCAGCACAATAGAAATCGGTGACGGCATGAACATGACCGTCAACAAGGAAGGCGCTCTCGGCAGACCCGGCTCCGGGGCCCACCAGACCCAGGTTCAGGTCGATGCGCATACCAAGGATACCTACGTCTCGGAATCCATGGTAAAAGAGCAGCCCGAGATGAATGGTGAACCCAAGAAACCAGGGCAACCCGGTCGCGATTACGTGCAGGTGCAGGACCACAAGAAAAAGGCCCTGGGAGGCCTGAACAGCGATCCCGCCGATCTGCCGCGCAACCCGGAAGGCGCCCGGGATATGGTCAAAGGCGCAACCAAGTCCCTGCAACACCTGCCTCCCGCCGAGGCCGAGGCCATCTTGAGCAAGCATGGGCTCACGCCCGACGACATGACTGCCATCAAGGAAGGCCGTGCCAACGTCACCCCGGAAAACGCGCAAAAAATCCAGAATGCCAGCCGCGAAGTCATTGAAGCCGCTGAAACCCGTACCCGTGCGAAAGCTGATACCGAAATAGCCCAGACGCAGAAAGACATTGCTGCTGCCGAGGCTGCCGGCAACAAGGCAGAGGCCCAGCGTCTCCGTGATCAACTTGTTGATTCTAATACGAAAATCAAAGAAACAACAAAGGCCAATGCCGAAATGGATGGCCAGGGTCGCAGGGCTGCAACGGCCGCCGACACGCCGGACGGCAAATCGCGCGGCCCATTGGCTGATGCGCCTGATGGAACAACCCGCGGGCCTGCAACAGATGCACCCGATGGCAGTGGCCGCGGACCCGTTGTTGACAGTCCCGACGGCCAACCGCGAGGCCCTGCAGCGGATGCCCCCGAAGGAAAATTCGGCAAGGCCCTCGATAAGGTCGGCAAGGGAATGCAAGCTGTGGATATTCTCAGCGGCGCCCAGGATTTCAAGGAGGCCGCAAAAAAAGGTGACCTTGAAGGGATGGGCAAGGCTGCCGTCAATACGGCTGATGGCCTTGTTGGCGGAGTGAAAGGCACTGTCGACACTCTGGTTACCAAGGGAGGCGACCGCTCGGCGGCTCAGGAGGCCATCGATCAGGCCAACCGCAGCCACCTCGAGAATCAGAACCAGCAAATTGCCATCGATCTGCAGCGATCCGGAATGAGCAAGGAGGATATCAAGGAAGTTCTCGATGCCAAAGCCAGAGGGGATGAAGGCCCGCTGCGCGACAGTTATGAAAAGATCGGCAAATCTGTCCCGACTCTTGTGGTTGAGAAACCGGTTGAAGGTGACGACACCTGGAAAGATCGCGGCGCTCAGGTGCTCACCGGCATGGGGGAGAAGACCGTCAAGGCCGGCACCTTCGTCAAGGAGACGGTCGAAGATGTCGGCGAGATCGCCACGGGCCTGACCGAAAAAGGTGTTGCCGGCGAGCTTATCGACCAGCAGAAGAAGAATCTGGCTCCATCCAACTTGGGAGAAGGTTTCGAGGCAGCAGCCGACACCATCAAGGCCGGACGCGACGAAGCCAGCGCCCGCGACTCACTGGCCGATAAACTGGTAGAAAAGGGAGCCTCTCCTGAAGAGGCCGCCAAGGCCGCAGAGGCCTGGTCAGCCGGTGATCGCAGCCAGTTGGACGCCTTGAAGGAAAAACTCGGCCTGCCCGTTGCCGGCTCTAAACCCCAAGGAGAGACCACTGACGACAAACAGGCAGCAGATAAAAAAGACACGGTCGGCACTGCACAAGATAAAAGACCTGCGGCGGGAGACACGGCAAAGGGTGAACGCGGTGACCGCAATGCCGGGACCGAAGAAACGGCTGGCCAAAAGAGCGACGAACAACAAGGCGGCGAAACAGTGGAGGGCAGCCAGCCTGTTGCCGGAGGCAACACCGAAGAGAACACGCCGGCCGCCCCCGCAGGACCGGTCAACCATGCCGGTCAGCAGGTCGATCCGGGCTCCTACGGGCAGGGTGACATGGTGGTCAGCCCGGATGGCACCGAATACGAGAAGCAGGGTGACACATGGGTGCCCACCGGCAACAACTACGGCTCCTATGAACCGCAGGACACGCCTGGCAACGGCCAGGATCCGCTGAAGGGAAGCGAACCCTCGACGAACGATACCCCCTGGACTCCCGCAGGCTCGGAGCAAGGCGGCGGCTCGACGCTGGACCAGTATGCAGGTCAGCACGAAACCGAAAGGGAGCAGAAAACCCAGGGTTCAATGATGACCATGGGACAGAACAGCCAGTTGGGAGAAGCCGCCAACGTCAGCAACCAGGCGCTGGCCGATGCGCAGAACATACGGGAAACTGGCGCCAGGGACGCCGACGCCGTACAGACCGAATCCGTTCAAGAGACCACCAAGCAGGACAGCAAGAACAGCTGGGGCAATGTCCTTGGCGATGCCGTTGCTCAGGGCGTGCAGGAGGGTACCGAGGAATTCGGCGAAACGCTGGGGGAGAGGGGGGCAGACGCCGTGGCTGACGATGTCTTTGGAGAATCGCACCATGACGGCAAGGGTTCCCGGGGTGGCGGAGAAGGGCATCATGGCGGGGCGGGAAATGCCGTGGCTGGCGACAGCAGCTCAGGCCAGGATCAGCATGACGATTCATCGGTATCCGGCGGCAGTGACTCTGGTCATGGAGGGGAATCCAGCCATGGGCATGACCAAGGCGACAGCAGCAGTGGAGATGTGGAAACCGGTGGGGAAGATTCCGGCTCAGATCATGAATCCGGGGCAGCTGATGACGAACCTGGCGCGGCTGATGACGAACCTGGCGCGGCCGATGAGGAACCTGGCGCGGCCGATGACGAACCCGGCGCAGGAGATGACGAGTCCGTGGCTGGTGTGGATGAACCAGGGGCGGGCGATGATGAGCCCGGTGCTGGCGATGATGTATCGGGGGCTGGCAACGATGAACCTGGGTCTGGTGACGATAAACCTGGGGACGGTGATGACGAGCCAGGGACAACAGATTCACAGACAAGTACTACCAAAGATTCAGATACTCCTCCAGCCAGTCTTCTCGAAGAAGCATACCAGAAAGGATTGAGACATGGGCGTCAGTGCAAAAGTTATGGCGATTCTACTACTTTAGCATGTGTCCTTGGAATCTGCCATTATAACAGCGTTGACCCAAAATCATGGGCTCCTGCACTGGAGAAAGAATGTAATAGAGGAACTGATGATGGCTATGCGGGCAAATAACTGGATAGTAGGACGATTGGATGCCAGATCAAGTGTTTTAAATGTCGATTTTCAACTGGGGTTGTTAAGACTGAACAATATCAAAAAAATGCTGTTATTGATTTTTACAGTTCTCACAAGTGTCTTTTTGATCGTCTATCCATGTTGTGGAAAAGTTGTAGCATCTGATAACGCTGCTGATACACTGTTTCCCCAACAGAACATCGCTGCCCCAGGGAAGATCGACGCAGGAAAATCCAACGACAAGATTTCTCCCACTGCAGACTCCATAAAATTAACGGTAAAACGTCTCGACATCATTGAATCCCGTCTTGGACCGGCAAATCGACAGCCGACTCCAGCAACAACCATTGAACGGCGTCTGGCCGACATTGAGCAACGCCTTGACCGACTCGAACTGCAATTCAACAGGATTCAGCAGATGGAACAGCGGATCCGCAAAATCGAAGCACAACGATACTGATGGAGGAAGAGGATGGTGAATCGAGCGTTTTTCTCTCTGGTTCTGCTGGTTCTGCTGAGCGGGTGCGCCGGATCTTCCGGCGGCAAGGCCAATGTGGTCATATGCGAAGGACACGAAAGCATCCGCAAGGTCACCGTCCTGCCGTTCAAGGCCGCGACGGAACTGATCGGGGCTTCGGTATCCGACCTGTTGACCACCGAACTGATGAAGACCGGTCGTTACGAAATGATTGAACGTGGTCAACTGTCGGCGGTCCTGGGTGAATCGGAAACCGCCCTGTCTGGACTGACTGCCGGCCAGGCTGCCCAACTGGGTAAACTGGTTGGGGCAAACGGCGTCATAGTCGGCACTGTCTCGGAGTACGAGAACGCCGCCCAGGACGGCAAGACCCATCCGGTCGTAGGCGTCAGTGCCCGGCTTATTGATTCCTCTTCAGGCAAGATCATCTGGAGTGTCAACAAAACCGGTCGGGGTGGTTCAGGCGAGACAATTTCCGAATACGCCCTGGTCATTGTCCAGGAAATGGTTGAATCCCTGCAGTTACAGGAACGTTGAGGGAGAAGCATGAACAGAACGCCAATAGTGAGTCTTGCAGGTGCTGCCGCATGTTTCATCCTTGTCCTGCTGGCTGCCGGGTGCCAGGCGCCCCCGTCAACGGCAAAAGCAGTGCGGCCGGGACAGGAGGCAAAGACCCCGGCAAGCGCCGGGAAAAACCAGCTGCCATCAGCTTCCCAGCTGCCGAGGGTCATGATCATGATAGACGAGCAGAGCCTCGGCACCATCGCCACCTCGGAAGTGGAGTCAATGGCGGTCAGCAAACTGCTGGCACAGAATGTGCCGGTGGTGAACCAGGACATGGTCCGCGCCAATACGGCTCGCAATCAGCAGATGCTGCAGATGGCAGGTGATAATCGCGGGGCCGCCTCCCTCGGAACACAGTTCGGCGCTGACATAGTGCTGGTCGGCGAAGCTGTGGCCAAACCTTCCGCTCGCCGCATTGGTGAAACCAATCTGCGTTCCTACCAGGCAGTTGCCACCCTGAGAGCCGTCAGGACCGACAATGCCGCAACCCTGGCCGCCGCATCTCAGGATGCGACGCAGGTCGGCCTGGAAGATGTCAGCGGCAGCGCCAAGGCTCTGCGGGCAGCCGCTGAAGCGAGTCTGAACCTGATCATTCCTGAGATACTGGCTAAATGGACACCGGGTGGTTCTGGCCAAATTTCTGCGGACATCATGCATCGCCTGGACTTGACCGTTGGCGGTGTGGACCAGATGTGGAAACTGAAATCGATAAGGGAATCACTGCGTGGGCGGAAGGATGCCCTGCAGAACGTGGTGCAGCGCAGTTACACCTCAGGTCTGGCCGAATTCAGCATGGATTCGAAACTTCCACCAGAAGAACTGGCGGAGCAACTCGTCCTGAAGCCGCCGAAAGGGCTGCGCATTCAGATCCTGGAAATTGCCGCCGGACGTATCCAGCTGAAAGCCGTGGAACCTTAGAACCTTCGAGGATCAAGAGTTATCATGAAGTTACTCGGACGATGGAAACTCGCAATACTGTCAGCGCTGATCATGGCGCAGAGCGCTTTGGCCGGAAATATCTCTGACAGCGAGGTATTGCTGCGATCATTTATCCGGTTCTCATTGACCCAGGAGGTTCAGGCCCAGGCGGTCGCACTTGCCAAGGGCCTGCCAGAAGAGGATGCCGGCCAGGTACAGGATGCAGCCCGCCGCTGGTTCACTGGAGAAATGTCTGTTCTTCGCAAGGACCTTGAAAGGGCCTTCGGGGATACGGCCAAAGATCGTTTCAAGGTATTTGTCGAAGAATACACATCGGCAGAGAAAGCACTTGATCTTCAGTATCTTGCCAAGCTTTCCAGCCAGGCCGGCCTGAGTGAGCCGCCGATGGATTTTGTCGCCTTGCGAAAAATGGCCCTTAAACGCTGGACTGGCCGCCAGATCTCATCCGGTACCAGACTCCTGAGTGAAATTCAGACATGGATTGACGTACGCGGCAAACAGAACGATGTTCCATCGCTGCATGTCTGGCTGGCCCGCGATCAGAAACCGGGACAGTTTTCAACAGGCGCTGCATCTTCCGGCGAAGCGCCTTCCCCTGTAAAGTCGCTTGAAAACGCCGAAGCAAAGGCTCCTGAATGGGATCCAGCTCAGGCTCCGGTTGGCAGCTCAATGGATGCCTTTTCACAGATGCGCCGGGAAAGGCGCGATCGGGCAATGCAGGATTCACAGGCTGGGATGCAGCAGATGGCCATGGAAAGGCAGGCTGCAGAGGAGGAATACGGGGCTCGTAAAATGGCCGCTGCACAGGCGGATGCCGATGCAGTTCGCGCCCATGCCCAGAAACTGGCGAGCGTGGAGAGCGAGGCACTGGCCCAGCGTGAAAACAGCTGGGGCAACCGCCTCAAGCGGATTATTGGTGGCACTGTCAGCGCCGGCGTAGGGGCTTTCACCTATGGAATTGGCCGCGAAGCGGGAAAAAGAGCCTCAGACGAACTATTCAGGTAGCGAAATCAGCACGCTGGCAAGTGCATCTGGATAGGCTGAACAAACTCCACTTTATCTATAACTGTGCACGGATAGGGTGTGACCTGCGAAAGGCTCTCGCAGGTTCGACAGACAGTCTTACCCGTACGAAGGCGTCTAACTTATTGCATTGGTGGTCAAGATGCCATGGCATCCTCATGTGCTATATCTTTTGCACATCAACGATAAAGAGCGACCGATGGCAGTGACTGATTGGTTCGTGAGAACATGCATCGTGAGGCTTGCCAGGGTATGTGCAGGCTAAGGGAAAGATCAGCCGGCATTTCGCGGTATTGACGGGGGAGCTTTCAGGCTGCCTGACGCACCGTCTTTTTGCACGACATGTAAATTGTAAGCTATGTAAATTGCACACGTACTTGGTTATTTTCTCCACTTTTTTCCCAACCAGCTGAAAGGAGGTTCACATGAGGTTCATTTTTCTGCTGCCACTTGTTCTTGCATTGTCCATCGGTGTGATGCCCAGCCCCTCGTCTGCGGGAGAGACGGACCCGTTGTTCATTAATCTGACAACTGACGATGTCCATCGAGCCCACATGGCTATTACCTTTGGTGGGAAACAGCATGAACTCGGGCATCCATTGACTGTTTTTCTCAACGATAAAGGCGTGCACATTGGATCAACGGCGCATTCCGACAGGTTCGCCGGTCAGCAGAAAGTCCTTGAGGAACTGATGGGCAAGGGAGCTACAGTGATCATTTGTCCAATGTGCATGCAGCATTTTGGCATCAAGGAGGCAGATCTGCTGCCTGGTCTGAAAATAGGCAAACCCGAGCTTACGGGTGCTGCTCTCTTTCGCGACAATACCAGGACATTGACGTGGTAAGGATGGCATGCCGACGCTCTCAGGAGTCTGATGATCGAGTGCGATAACTGGCGGTATACAATCGATGAGCCCTATCGTCATAACGCTGGTTGTCGCACTCGGCCTCATCTTCGCGGCAGTGATGCGCGCTCGGGCAGTGTCCAGGGTCAAGCCCGTGCTCGAGGTCGCGGCAAAGAAGCATCAGGCGTCAATCCATCACAGTGTCCTGGGCATGCCGCACGTCATCAAGACCGCCGCCGGCCAGGCCATGCGCCTGACGCTGATGACTGTGTCGATCTCATCTCCTGAAGGCGGGGGCGAGATGGCGTGTGTTGATTTTGACCTGCCGAGAGTGGGTATCGGTGAGTTTCGGATCAGAGAGAAGGCAGACGCCAAGAGAAATGCGATGCCAGCGGTCCTGATGGGTGGTAACGCAACGTTCTCTCTTGGCATTCCGCAGGTTGATGAGCGATTTTTGATGGTTGCCGCACACCCGAAGGACGTGTCGAGGATGCTGGCAGAAACGGCACTCGTTGCATCCATTGTTGATCTGCCGCGTGGAGCCGACATTCGTGTCAAGGATGGCAGGTGCTATGTCGCAGTCAAAGGTTTCCCATATCACATCGACACCATAGATCGCCTGTTCGCTGTTTCGGAGCAGTTGCTGGCGGCTTTCAGAAGAATGCGGGAGTAAGCACAGGTTCGATCCGGTCGTTCGCCATCCTTGTGCACACACCAGCAAAGAACTTTTCGGTAGGTTCTCGCGCAGACCGCGAAATGTCTTTGCTGAATTATCTGGCGGCCACCCGAGTCTTCTTTAGGCCCGCTTTGCCGGGCATCCCCGCTCAGAATTCGCCAACACGACTCTTCAGGGTTGTTGTTGCCGGCGCGCTCTTTTCCTCGAACGAATTGTTGAACTGCTCGCTCTAACGCTTCAGCACCGTATCTCCACCGCTCGACCTCTTCCTCGGTACGCCTCCCTGCTGAATCGCATCTCCCTGTCTTGATGCGCTTTTACACCACGCCGTCCTGAAAGAGGCGTTTCAACGCGAGCATTACCCGTGCCCCGCAGAGATGTGCCGACCAGCATGTCCTCCACGGAGACACCCGCCAGTGCACCATGCGCAGCACTAATGAAAATGCTTCACATCAAATAATCCCGATTATTATCAATATAAATTTTATATCATGCAATAACATATTCATATACGATATGCATGTGCTGTTGACATCTTATTATATGATATATATTATCATTAATGGGCAGATGGTCACACAAGCGTCTTCTTTGATCCAATCGGCATGAGCCAGTTGGCACCAACACGACGCTATAGCACAGGAGCGGTGCCTCCGCTCCTCAACATCAGCCATGAGGAGGACACTCCAATGATGCCACGCAAGCGATCCTTCATTGCCACGATTCTGATGCTCACAGCATTGTTCGCGACAGGATGTCTTTCAGCAGTTGCAGCAACCTCGGCACCTGCAGAAAAACTGAATGTCATTACAACACTTTTCCCCTTGTATGACTGGGCCAGGACCATCGGTGGCGATACGGCCGAAGTCACGCTGATTTTGCCCCCAGGAGTCGAATCGCACAGTTTCGATCCGACCCCGAAAGATGTCATCGCAATCAACAAGGCCGATCTTTTCATTTACACCGGCGAATATATGGAACCGTGGGCGGAAGAGGTGATACAGGGGACAACCGATACAAATCTTCTGGTCGTCGACAGCAGCCATGGCATCGAGCTTATGGGCGAGCAAGGCCAGGACGCGGATGGTTTTGAATGGGCGGGGGTTTTTGATCTGGCCGCGGGCGAATACACCTATTCTCTGCAGAGTGGTCCGGATCCATCGATGAAGCTGGTCATCCTGCCCACCACCACGGCCTCTGCGGAAGGAATTGAGGCAGTGGAGGAGAAAGCGGAGTCCCTGCTGGAAAGCGACGCACAGGCGATTGCTCCTGGTCAGAAACTGCAGGTCGGCGAGACCCTCTCCGCATTGGATCTGGCTGACACCAGACCAGCGTTCACGCTTTCCGTTCAAGAAGCGGGAGCCTACGTATTGTTCACTGAGCATCTTCCGGAAGAGTTCAAGGCCGTGCTCAAATCGGGCGATAGTGTCGTCATGCCGCGTGCCTCGGAAGTCATGGAGGAACATGGGCACGGCGGGCACCATGCAGCTGAGGCGCAGCATCACCACGGCGAGGAAGCGCACGGGCATCATCATGGCGGCAAGGATCCTCACATCTGGCTGGATTTCTCCCATGCCGCAAAAATGGTGGAGACCATCGCCGGTGGTTTTGCCAGCAAGGACCCGGAAAATAAAAAACTCTACTTCAGCCGGGCACGTCAATATGCGGAGCAACTGCAGGAACTCGATCGCCTCTACCGGCAGGCCCTTTCCCACTGCAAGCACCAGACCATCATCTACGGAGGGCATTTCGCCTTTGGCTATTTTGCCGACAGGTTCAAGCTTGAGCACCTTTCACCGTACAAGGGATTCGCCCCGAACGCGGAACCGACCCCCAAAGATATCGCCGAACTGATGCAGACGATGAAGAGCAATGATATCAAATACATATTTTATGAAGAGGGGATTGATCCGAAAACCGCGCGGGTCATCAGCAAGGAAAGCGGCGCGGAAATGCTCCTTCTTCATGGCGCGCACAATGTAAGCAAGGAGGAACTCAAGTCGGGAGCGACCTACCTCAGTCTGATGCACGACAACTTGAAAAGACTGACGAAAGGTCTTGAATGCCAGTGAACATTGCCGACGTCACCAACCTTACCGTACGTTACGGTGACACTGAAGTACTCAGCAATATCAGCTTTCATGTTGCACCGGGGGATTTTCTCGCAGTGGTCGGCCCGAACGGATCCGGTAAAACGACTCTGCTGAAATGCCTGCTGGGACTCGTGGAGCCGACAGGCGGATCAATCAGTCTGCTGGGCCAGAACCCCTCGCGCTTCGATCAGTGGAACCGCATCGGGTATCTTCCGCAAATTTCAGGAAGCAACCACAAGGGTTTCCCCGCAACGGTCCGTGAGATTGTCGCTTCAGGGCGCCTGGCCCTGAAGCGGTTTCCACGGCGACTTTCGGCAAGTGATCATGCCGCTGTCGCAGCAATGCTCGAGCTCATCGGGATCAGCGATCTGGCCGACCGGAAAATCGACAGGTTGTCGGGCGGGCAACGCCAGAGGGTCCTGCTGGCACGATCGATGGTGGCCGGCAGCGAAGTTCTCTTTCTCGACGAACCGACCACTGCCCTAGATCCCGCCACACGAGAAGACTTCTATCATCTCCTGCAGGGCATCAATCGTCAGCAGGGGCACACCATTGTCATGATCACCCACGACAGCGGAACCATCGGCGCGTATGCGAACAGGCTCCTGTATATCGATCAGAAGTCGATCTTCTTCGGCGATTTCTCGGATTTTTGTCAGTCGCCCTCAATGACGGCCTATTTCGGCAGTCATATCCAGCACCTCATCTGCGGGCAGCACCGGGAAGGAGCCCTGCCATGATCAGCGACGTTCTGGCGCAACTGGGTGAGGCTCTGAGTTACAGCTTTGTGCAGCGGGCACTTGTCGCGGGTACCTTCACCGCCATATGCTGCGCGCTTCTCGGGGTGTTCCTGGTGCTGCGAAGGTTTTCACTGATCGGGGACGGACTTGGCCATGTCAGTTTCGGAGCGGTCGGGCTCTGTCTTCTGCTCAATCTCCATCCGGTATATTATTCCATTCCCGTCGTTCTGCTCGCCTCGTTGTGGATACTTCGCCTGTCCGACAGGACAGGGGTGCAAGGGGATGCGGCCATCGGACTGACCTCCTCTGTGGGAGTGGCCGGCGGTTTGATGATGGCCGGGATCGGTGGCGGGTTCAATGTCGATCTGTTCAGCTATCTCTTCGGCAACATCCTTATCATCTCAAAGGCTGAAGTGTTCATCAGTGTTTTCCTGTCGGCCGCCGTTGTGGCGGTGATCGTGCTTCTGTATCACGACCTGTTCGTCACTGCCTTTGAGCACGAATCCGCCCATGTGCTCGGCATACAGACTGGCAGAATCAACATCGTGCTGGTCATGTGCACTGCATTGACGGTGGTGTTGAGCATCCGCATCGTCGGCATAATGCTGGTTTCAAGCCTTATAATTCTTCCAGGCATTGCCGCGCTGCAGATTGCCTCAGGTTTCAGGTCAACACTCTTCCTTGCCGCACTTTTTGCCGTATCTTCGATATGGGTCGGGATAGGCGTCTCTTTCGTTTTCGATCTCCCCACCGGGGCAACCATTGTTTTCGTCAATTTCGGCTGGTTTGTCATGAGTTCTGTGGCGGCTCGCATTATGAAAAAACTCTGATATCCTCTATATATGATTCAGGAAAAGGAACGATCTATGAATACGGAACGTGCACCGCAAGCGAATCTCCATGATGAACCGAAAATCCCGGTGACCATTCTTACCGGTTTTCTCGGGGCCGGCAAGACAACCCTGCTGAACCATATTCTCCATGAGAACCATGGCCGGAGGATCGCCGTGATCATCAACGAGTTCGGGGAGGTCGGGGTCGACAACGATCTTGTCCTCGGGGCTGACGAAGAGCTGTTCGAGATGAATAACGGCTGTATCTGCTGCACGGTCCGCGGCGATCTTCTCCGGATTGTCAGGAAGTTGATCGGCGATAAGGATGTTGAGTCCATCCTTATCGAGACCACCGGACTTGCGGACCCCGGCCCGGTGGTCCAGACATTCCTTCTCGACGCCGATATCCGCACGGCAACGAGTATCGATGCGGTGGTAACGGTGGTGGACGTCAAACACATTGTGACGCATTTCGACACTTCGGATAAGGCCAGGGAGCAAATCGCCTTCGCCGACATCATCCTGCTGAACAAATCCGACCTGGTGGATTCCGCGACGCTGGACCAGATAGAAGGGCACATACGCTCAATCAATCCGGTCGCCAGACAGTACCGGACGGAGAACTGCCGCATCGACGTGAACATGCTGCTCAGCCATGGCGGTTTCAATCTCGACCAGGCTCTCAGTTTTGAGCCCGCGTTTCTGGAGAGGGAATATCCCTTCGAATGGGCGGGAATATATGATTTGCATGCCGGAGACTATTCTCTGGACTTCAATCCAGGCCCTGATGCCTTCATCAACCTGGCATTCTTCCCGGTGACCGAAAATACCGGCGATATATCGGAAAACCTGCTGGGAACCGCCGATCTCATTTTTGCCGATTTTGAAAGACTCATCAGCACGCACGCGACAATCGAACCCGGCTTGGCACTTCACCGGCTTTCCCTGCAGCATGGAGGATTTTCCCTGACCCTGCCGATACGACGTGCCGGCCGATACGCGTTGGTATGCGAGCATCATCCCGAGGAGTTCGCCGCCGTGCTCGCACGGCAGGGCACCATTGTCGATCCCTTCTGTAGCCGAACCTTCAGGCATACACATGCCCATGACGACAGCATTGCCTCCGTGAGCATTGCCATGGAAGGCGATCTTGATCTCGACAAACTGGAAGTTTGGCTGCAGCTGTTGCTTTCGATGGAGGGGCAGGATATATTCCGCATGAAAGGTGTTTTAAGTATCCATAATCACGAGGAGCGTTTCATCTTCCAGGGTGTCCATATGATCCTGGACTGCGCCTTTGGTCAACTGTGGGGCGAAGAAAAACGGTTAAACAAGCTCGTTTTTATCGGTCGTGATCTCAATCGGGATTTTCTCTGCAGGGGATTTGACTTCTGTCTGCATGACAGCCTGGAACCGGATGATGAAGGAAAAGAGCACTAACCAGCTGCGCATAGCCTTCAACTCGTTGGGAAAGCGCTACACCGCCCAACGCCAGAAAACCTGGGACGTTTTCAACAGCAGCCCGACTGGCCTGACCATTGCCCAGGCAATCGAGATGTTGCGCAGTGAGGGAATAGGCCACACCACTGTCTACCGGACCGTCAAAGAGCTCACCGAATTGGGATTCCTGCAATGGGTCCATACTCGTGACGGTGAACATCTTTTCATTTCGAGCGGAGGTGGTCACAGTCACCCTTTGGTGTGCCGTCGTTGTGGCACCATTGAGCTGGTGGATTGTCAGGGGATGATCACACTGCAGAAGCTGATCGCCGTTGAAACGGGCTTTCGGGTTGAAGGGCACCACCTCGAGTTCAGCGGCATCTGCAAACAGTGTCAGAGGGCGGAAGCTGTGGTGTAATCGGTCGGCAGCAACCCAGTGTTCCTGACGCGGCCTATACGGCCCCTGCCATGAAACACCCTGCCCCTGCCTGATTCTGTCCAGAAAACCAGGGCCCTTTTTGCAGCCTGCCGCCGTTTGCGCTGAACTGTCACCATGAGAACTCGTTTATGCAGCAAGGTTTAGCTCTGCCCTTCCATGGGCATGTTCTCCACAGCCCCCACCGGCCGGCCCTCGTTGTCGCCGGAACATCCTCTTCATACCGGCAGCTTGGCGATCTGGCGGCAACCATCGCCGCCCTGCTCGCCGATCCCGGCAACGGCGCGGTCGAACGGGTGGGAATCCTGGCCAGTCGCTCCCTGGAAGCCTTTGCCGGGATACTGTCCGCCTGCTGGGCCGGCGTCACCTTTGTGCCGCTGAATCCCAAATACCCGGAAGAGCGGCTGGCGACCATCATCAGGAACTCGCAACTGAGCGCCATCGTCCTGGACAGCGCCGGCCGCGGGGCCTTGACCGATACCGTGCTCGCCTGCTGCCCGGATCTGCTCATTGCCCCCTGCCTCGATGACCAGACGATCGGCGGTCGTGAACTTCGCGGTCGCCAGACTCTGGCAGGGTACAGGCCGATCCCCCCGGCGCCCTCGCCGCGCCAGGAGAACGCCTACATCCTGTTCACCTCCGGGACCACCGGCGAGCCGAAAGGGGTGATGGTCACCGTCGCCAACGTGGCCCATTTCCTGGCGGTTTCCCAGGATCGCTACCGGTTGACCGCCGATGACCGGGTTTCCCAGCAGTCCGAGCTGACCTTCGATCATATCGTCTTCGACCTGTTCATGGCCTGGGGCGCCGGGGCCTCGGTCCACGTGGTGCCGGAGGGGATGGTCATGGCGCCGGCCGAATTCATCAGGCAGCAGGGGCTGACGGTGTGGTTCGCCGTCCCTTCCGTCATCTCTTTTCTCAAGGGGATGCGACTGCTCAGGCCCGGCATCTTCCCATCGCTGCGGCTCTCGCTGTTCGCCGGCGAACCCCTGCCCAGCGACTCTGCCGACGCCTGGCTCGCGGCTGCGCCCAACAGCCGCCTGGACACCCTCGACGGACCGACTGAGGTGACGGTGGATTGCCTGTGGCAGCCGTACCCTGCGCCACAGGCCGTCACCCCGAACAGGGGGGTTGTTGCCATCGGCAGGCCGTATGCCGGCATGCACGCAGCCATAGTCGGCGACGGGAACACGTTCCTGGCCGACGGGGAGGTCGGGGAACTGGCCGTATCCGGGCCACAGGTCTCGGCCGGCTACTGGCGCAATCCCGAACTGACCGCCCGCCGCTATCCGCGGCTGCTGCACCCCGAACTCGGGGAGACCACCTGGTACCTCACCGGCGACCTGTCGTTTCGGGATGAGGAGGGGATTTTCCACTATCTGGGCCGGGTGGACAACCAGGTCAAGGTGTTGGGGCAGCGGGTGGAGTTGGAGGACGTGGAGTTTCATCTCCGCGCCGTCTGCCGGAGCGATGCCGTGGCGGTGATCGCCTGGCCGGTGCTGGGCGGGACCGTTCAGGGCCTGGTCGCCTTCGTGACCGACGCCACGCTGGACCACAAGGAGGTCAAGGAAGGGCTGAGGCAGCGCGTCCTGGCCTACATGGTCCCGCGCAGGATCGTCTGCCTGAAGCAGTTGCCGCTCAACCTGAACGGCAAGGTCGACCGCAGGGCCCTGGCTGCCGTGCTGGAGGCAGAGAAGCCGCGGAATGCCTAAGCCGGCCTCGTTCAGGATCATCCCGCCCATCGACACCAGCCCGGTTATCGTCGACTTCGCCCAGACGATGGCCGGCAAGGCGGCGCTGCTCTTCGTCTTCTCCTGCGGGTTGTCCCTGTATACCGACAGCTGGCCCCGGATCTCGGCGATCCTGCTGGTGATGACCCTGCTGCCCCGCTACAGGGCCTCTCTTCTTGTCGCCGCCACCTTCGGCACCTTTCTGTTGAGTGGATGGTCCGATTTTCCTGTCGCCCAGGGAGGCGGGCAGGGGCTTTCGGGCGGGGCGCTGTTCAAGCCGCTGATCGTCGCCGCGGTGCTGGCCGCCTTCGCCGTCTATTACCACGCGGTCAGGCGGTGGCAGCACGGCTGGCTCGGGCAGCGGCCGGTCCGGAACCTGCTGGTGTGGTATGGCGCACTGATCGTTCTTGCCGCCCAGTTGCCGCCTGCCGGTTCGGCAGCGGTCATCACCTGGTCGTTTGCGATCGTCTTTGGCAAGTACCTGTGGTTTTTCAATTATGCGCTGCTTGACCGCAACGCCAAAGATACCGCGCCGCTGGCCCTGCAGACCGGGCACTTTCTCCCCTTCTGGGGCGGGTATGGCACCCCTTTCCCGAAAGGTGCTGCCTACTTGCGCAAGATCGAGGCCAGGACGCCGGCCCAGCTTGCCGTCTGCCAGCTCAAGGGGATCAAGCTGATCTACTGGGCGCTGCTGCTGATGCTGCTGCAGCGCGTGCTGAAGCAGCTCTTCTACGGGCATCCCGGCGATTCCTTCCTCGGGGTCGGCTTTTCGCTGGCGATCCCGTCGCTCGGCGACGTGCTGCAGGGCAGGCCGGACGATCCCTACCCGTGGCACGTCAACTGGCTGGCGCTGGTGGCCAATTTTTTCTACAAGCTGGTGGCGTTTTCGGTGTGGGGGCATGGCATCGTTGCCGTCTGCCGGATGGCCGGCTACAACGCCCTCCGCAATACCTGCAACCCCCTGCGTTCCGCCACCATCGCCGAGTTCTGGAATAGATACTACTATTATTTCAAGGAGTTGCTCGTGGACACCTTTTTCTACCCGGCCTTTCTGCGCTACTGGAAAAAGCGGCCGCGCCTGCGGCTGTTTTTCGCGACCATGTGCGCTGCCGGATTCGGCAACGTCCTCTATCATTTTCTCCGCGATATCCATGAGATCGTCGAACATGGGCCGTGGCAGGCCCTGCTGTCGTTTCATGTCTACATGGTGTACGGGCTGGTGCTGGGGACGGCCATCGGGCTGTCCCAGCTGTTCGAGAAAAAGAATCGTCAAGAGATGTCGTGGCTCAAGCGCAACGTCGTCAACCCGTTCTGCGTCATCTCCTTCTACTGCCTGCTGTCGATCTTCGACGACCCGGACCGCGACCTGACCATACTGGACCATTTCGCCTTTGTGCTGCGCCTTTTCTGACCGTCCGGCCCTTGCACACGCGGGGGCCGTTTCCGGAACTGCATCTCCCGGACGCGCCGGGGCGCTGCAGTTCGTTTCATCACCTGGAGTGTGCCATGCCCGACAGAGAAAAAGTACGCGCCTTCGTGCAGGAACTGCTTGCCGAATACGGCGAGACGACCAATATCGGCGACGACACCTCACTGCTGACCAGCGGGATGCTGGAT
>CAYYWK010000002.1:0-21841 GCA_964475345.1 uncultured Desulfobulbus sp. | reverse complement strand
GGAATGGGACGGCTCGGTGATCGTCGACCGCCGGTTGTTCCCCGGCGACAACCTGTTCTGCCTGCGGATCAGGGGGGAGTCGATGCGCGGCGCCGGCATCCTCGACGGCGATCTGGCGGTCTGCGAACCCCGCCAGTACGCGATCAACGGCGAGATCGTGGCGGTCCTGATCCAGGAGGAGGAGGCGACGGTCAAACGGTTTTTCCTGCAGGCCGACCACGTCGAGCTGCGGCCGGAAAACCCCGATTTTCCGGTGATGCGATATTCTTTTGGCGAGGTGCTGGTCCAGGGCAAGGTGGTGGGGGTGGTCCGGGGACCGGGCGGGATCGGCGAGACCGGCACGAGGGTGGCATGAGCGGGCAGCCGGCGATAGTGACTGTGGGTGGCGGCGACGCCGGCAGGGGCTGTCGCGTCGCCGTCGGCACCTGCGGCTATTCGTACACCGAGTGGGCCGACAGCGGCTTCTACCCGCCGGGAACCAGAACCACGGCGATGATGGGGCTTTACGCCCGCTCGTTCTCGGTGGTGG
The DNA here is from genome assembly GCA_964475345.1 of uncultured Desulfobulbus sp. Taxonomy (GTDB): domain Bacteria; phylum Desulfobacterota; class Desulfobulbia; order Desulfobulbales; family Desulfocapsaceae; genus Desulfoprunum. The sequence goes on along the minus strand of CAYYWK010000002.1, from coordinate 21,312 downwards.
AGCTGAACTACACCTGGTACCAGATGGCCCGGGCCGAGACGATTGCCCGCATGGTTGAAAAGGCTCCGCCGCACCTGCGTTTTGCCGCCAAGCTGACCAGAACCATCACCCACGAACGGGATGCGGACTGGCGCGAGCAGCTGCAGCAGTTCCGTCGCGGCATTGCCCCGCTGGCCGGCCGCCTGCTCGCCGTTCTGATCCAGCTGCCGCCCGATTTCGAGCGGGATACCGACAACCGCCGCTACCTCGCCGCCCTCCTCGACGGTCTGCAGGGCATGCCGGTGGCGGTGGAGTTCCGGCACGCCTCCTGGGCCGTCGATCCGGTTTTCGCCGAACTCGAACGCCGGGAGGTGAGCCTGGTCACCGTCGATGCGCCACCGCTGCCTAGCCTGTTTCCGCAGCTCGATGTCGTCACCAACCCGCGGCTGCTCTATGTCCGCTTCCATGGCCGCAACAGCGCCGGCTGGCGCTCCGGCAACATGCAGAAGAAATTTGATTACGACTACAGTGCCGGCGAACTGCGGCAGTGGTGCGACGGCGCGCTGCGGCCGATGGCGGCACAGGCGGAGCGGGGCATCATCTTCTTCAACAACCACGTCCGGGCCCAGGCCCCGAGAAACGCCCGGCTGCTGGTCGAGACCCTGGGCGGGCGGAGCGCCTGAGCGAGACCATGTACCGGGAGCGGGCGATCCTCCATCTCAACGTCACCGATTTTGCCGTCGCCGTCGAGCAACTCGCCGACACCACGCTGCAGCGACGGCCGCTGCTCATTGCTCCCCGGCAGACGGCGCGGGCGGCAGTCTACGACATGAGCGAGGAGGCCTATCGCTGCGGTGTCCGCAAGGGGATGCCGCTGTCGCAGGCCACCCGCATCTGTCGCGGGGCGGAGGTGCGGCCGGCGCGCCCGGAGGTCTATCGCCGGGCGATGGACGACTTCCTGCGGCAGGTACGGGACTATTCGCCGCGGCTGGAACACGGCGTCGAGGACGGCCATGTCTTCGTCGATCTCACCGGCACCCACCGCCTGTTCGGGCCGGCGATGGATGTCGGCCTGCGGGTGCGGCGCGAGGTGCGGCGCCGGCTCGGCTTCAACCCGATCTGGACGCTCGCCACCAGCAAGCTGGTGGCAAAGGTCGCCTCGCGGCTGGTCAAACCGGTGGGCGAGTACATCGTCAGTCCCGGGGAGGAAGAGGATTTCCTGGCGCCGTTGCCGGTATCCCTGCTGCCGGGCCTGGCGGACGGGGAGCTGAGGCGCCTGGGCGAATTCCGGATTCTCACCGTCGGCCAGCTGGCTGGGTTGAGCCGGGGACAGCTGCTGGTGCCGTTCGGCCGCCGCTGCGACTATCTGCACCAGGCCAGCCGCGGCATCGACATTGCCCCGGTGCAGAGCCGGGCCGAACAGGAGACGGTTGTCAGCGAGCATCTCTTTGCCGGCGACACCAACGACCGGCAGGAGGTGATGGCGGCCCTCGCCGGGATGGTGGCCATGGCCGGCCAGGAACTGCGGCGCCGGCGCCAGGAGGCGCGGCGGGTCGGCATCGCGATCCGGTATGCCGACGGCCTGCTGGTGACTCGCCAGGCCACCTCGCGCCGGGCCACCGCCAGCGATTTCCAGCTGCGGCAGCTGGCCGACCAGGCCCTGGCCCGGGCCTGGCTGCGCCGGGGGCGGCTGCGCGGCTGCCGCCTGATCTGCGACAGACTGTGCCGGCAATCGCCGCAGCTGCCGCTCTTTGTCGGCAGCACAGAGCGCGAGCGGCGACAGGAAGGGCTGCTGACGGCCATGGACGCCATCCGCAGCCGCTACGGCCAGGCTCTGATCGCAACCGGTCGGCAGCAGCCTGCCGCGGCGGCACCGACGGCAGGCGAAATTGCCGGTCAGTGAACGCAGCGCCAATAAACGCCAGCGCACCCAGCACCGCCATGTTTCCCCTCCGTTCCCGCTCCTGCTACTCCCTGCTGCTGGGCACCGCGCAGCCCGCCATCCTCTGCCGCCTCGCCAGGCAGCACGGCTATCCGGGGCTGGCGCTGACCGACTGCGACAATCTCTACGGGCTCTGGAGCTTTCTTGCCGCCTGCCGGCGGGAGGGACTGCGGCCGGTGATCGGTGCCGAGGTTTCCGAAACGGGCGCCTCCCGCCGGATCACCTGTCTGGTGGAGGATGATGCCGGGTACCGCAGCCTCTGCCGGCTGCTGAGCCGCCGTCACACTGAAGCCGGTTTCGACCTGGTTACGGCGCTGACCGGTGAGAGCGACGGTCTGATCCTCATCGGCGACGACCTGCCGTTGCTGGGCGAGTTGTGGGAACGGGGTCTGCGGCCGGTGGCCGACCTCGGGCCGAGGCCGACCGAAAACGGCAGCCGGCTCCGCACGTGGGCGCGGGACAGGGGGGCGGCCGCCGTCGTCACCCCGGCCAGCCGGGTCGCCGGCGAAGACGAGCGGGAGCTGTACCGCCTCCTGCGGGCGATCGCCGGCAACACCAGTCTGAGCAGGCTGCCGGACAGCGAGTCGATGGCGCAAGTGCACCCGTTGCTGGGGCCCCAGGACTATTGCCGCCGTTTCGCGATCTGGCCGGAGGCGGTAGCGGCGACGTTGGATGTGGCTGAGCGGTGCCGGTTCGCCGGTCCGGACTTCGGCACGGTCATGCCGCCTTGGCGGGGCGGCGGGGAAAGGGAGGCGGCGCCGGTCCTCAGGCGGAAGGCCTACGCCGGGGCCCGCCGCCGCTATGGCGACGATCTCGGCGAACCGGTGGTGGAGAGGCTCGAGCACGAATTGCGGATCATCGCCGTGATGGGCTACTCCAGCTATTTCCTGGTCGTCCGCGATATCGTCCACCGCCGGGGGGAGGACGGCCGGAGGGTCAGGCGGCGGATCTGCGGCCGCGGCTCGGGTGCCGCTTCGCTGGTCGCCTACTGCCTCGATATCACCAACGTCTGCCCGATCCGCCACAACCTCTACTTCGAGCGCTTTCTCAACCCCGGCCGCAGCGACCCGCCGGACATCGACATCGACTTCGCCTGGGATGAGCGGGACCGGGTGCTGGAAGATACGCTTCGCGACCACCGGGGCCGGGCGGCGATGGTCTGCAACCACGTCTGTTTCCAGCCACGGATGGCGATCCGCGAGACCGCCAAGGTCTTCGGCCTGCCGGAGCGGGAGATCTCGCAGCTGACCCGCCGCCTGCCCTGGATCTACCGCCGCGAAGGCGACGGCCTGCAGGAGCAGCTGCAGCAGCTGCCGTCGCTGGCGGACCAGGACTTTTCCGGGCCCTGGCCGGAGATCCTCCGCCTGGCCTCGCGGCTGATCGGCCTGCCGCGCTGCCTGTCGGTGCATCCCGGCGGGGTGATCGTCACCCCGGGGCCGATCACCGACTACGTCCCGGTGGAGCATGCCGCCAAGGGGGTGCCGATCATCCAGTGGGAGAAGGACGGCGCGGAGGAGGCGGGCCTGGTCAAGATCGACATCCTCGGCAACCGCAGCCTCGGCGTGATTCGCGACTGCATCGCTGCCCTGGGCCGGAACGGGAAGCCGCTTGACGAGAAAAACTGGCTGCCAGAGGACGATCTCTCCACCGGCAAATCCATCGCCCGCGGCCGGACTATGGGCTGCTTCTACATCGAGAGTCCGGCGATGCGGCTGCTGGAGCAGAAGGCCGGCAGTGGCGACTTCGAACAGCTGGTCATCCAATCGTCGATCATCCGGCCGGCAGCCAACGAGTTCGTCCGCGAGTATGTGCGGCGTCTGCATGGCGGCGGCTGGCAACCCCTGCACCCGGCGGTCGGCGACATCCTCGATGAGACCTACGGCCTGATGGTCTACCAGGAGGATGTGGCGAAGGTGGCGGTGGCCCTGGCCGGTTTCAGCCATGCCCAGGCGGACGGTCTGCGCAAGGTGATGTCGAAGAAGGACAAGGTCGCGCAGCTGAAGGACTACCGGCAGCGCTTCTTTGACGGCTGCCGGCAGCGCGGCGTCGATGGGGAGGACAGCGAGCGGGTGTGGCGGATGATGCTGAGCTTCGACGGCTATTCCTTCTGCAAGCCGCACTCCGCCTCCTATGCCCGGGTGTCGTTCCAGGCGGCCTACCTCAAGTGCCATCACCCGGCCGAATTCATGGCGGCGGTGATCTCCAACCAGGGCGGGTACTATTCGACCTTTGCCTATGTATCCGAGGCCAAGCGGCTGGGGCTGGCCATCCTCCCTCTCGACGTCAACCTCAGCGATCATGCCTGGCAGGGCGTTCCGGAAGGGGCTTTGCGGGTCGGCCTGCAGTCGCTGTCGGGGCTCTCTGCCGCCTTTGTCGAGCGGCTGCTGGCGGCCCGAAAGCAGGGGCGGTTCGCCGATGCCGCCGATTTCTGGCTGCGGACCAGGCCGGCCGACGACGAGGCCCGGGCCCTGATTCATGCCGGGGCCATGGACAGTCTGGCCCCGGGAAGCCATCGCACCGCCCTGCTCTGGCAATGGGCGGCGTTTCTGCGCCTGCGGGAGATGGCAAAAGCCGCCACGCTGTTCCCGGCCGTGCTTCCCGAGCCGCCGCCGCTGCCGCCGCCTGACCGCCTGACCATGCTGCGCCGGGAGTACGAGGTGCTCGGCTTTCTCTGTTGCGAACACCCGGTGGCGCTCTGCGGGAAGCTGCCGCCGGGGCTGGTCAAGGTCGGCCGACTCGGCCTTTGGGTCGGGCGGAGGGTGCGCTGCGCCGCCTGGCTGCTCACCGGCAAGCTGGTGTCGACCAAAACCGGCGAGGCGATGGAGTTTTTGACCTTCGAGGATGACACCGGGCTGATCGAAGCCACCTTTTTCCCGCAGGTCTACCGCCGCCATGCCCATCTGCTGCGCAGCGGCCGCGCCTACATCCTGAGCGGTCTGGTGGAGCAGGATTACGGGGCGATCACCTTGACGGTGGAGCGGGCCATGCCCCACAGGACAGGCTGAAAGGGCGGGCAGGCCGTCTGCTGGTTCCCGATGCGCCGGCAATTTTTGCTTGCTGGCCAGGACAGGCTGGAATAATGGCGGCGGAGACGGTATCCTTTCCCTGATACGTGAAGAACAGCGAGTCGGTTTTTCCGGTTGGCGACAACCTGTTAAGGTTTAACAATGGCACTCCCTCTCCTCTCCCGCCTGGCGCTTTCGTTTCTCCTCTGCCTTTTTCTTCCCTGGACTGCCCAGTCCAGGGAGGGCGGCCCACCCATCTATCTCGGTCAGTCCTGCGCCCTGACCGGTCCGGCGATGAACCTCGGTGTCGAACTGCGGGCGGGGCTGCGGGCGGCCTTCGCCGAGACCAACCAGCAGGGCGGGATAGGCGGCCGGGAAATCATCCTGGTCAGCGTTGACGACGGCTACGAGCCGTACCGGGCGGTTGAGAACACCCAGCGGCTGATCGAGCAGGAAAAGGTCTTCCTGATGATCGGAGAAGTGGGGACGCCCACTTCGGAGGCCGTCATCGCCTTGACGGAAAAGAAGAAGGTGCCGTTTTTCGCCCCGTATACCGGTGCCGAGTTTCTTCGCAATCCGTTCAAGAAATATGTCGTCAACATCCGTGGCAGCTATTTCCAGGAGATGGAGAAGGTGGTCTCCTACTATGTCGACACCCTGGGGCTGGAGCGCCTTTCGTGTTTCTACCAGAACGACAGCTTCGGCAGAGCCGGTCTGCACGGGGCGGAGATGGCTCTTGCCAGGCGGGGGCTGGAAATGGTGTCCACCGGGACCTATGAGCGCAACACGGTGGCGGTGCTGGGAGGGATGAACGATATTTTCGAGCAATCCCCGCAGGCGGTGCTGCTGGTCGGCACCTACGCCGCCTGTGCCGAATTCATCAAGCTGAGCAAGATCAGGCACGGCAAAGACATCCATTTCAGCAATATCTCCTTTGTCGGATCCTCGATCCTGCAGAGTATGCTCGGTGCCGCCGGCGAGAAGGTCATCATCTCCCAGGTCGTCCCCTTCCCATGGGACAACAGCATCCCCGTGGTGCGTGAGTACGCGCAGGCCATGCGCACCTACCAGCACGACGTCGAACTCGGCTTCACTTCCCTCGAGGGCTATATCGCCGGACGGCTCTTTTCCGCCATCGCCAGAGAAGTCAAGGGCGAGCTGACCAGGGAGCGGTTTCTCGAAACCATGGAGAGGGTCGGGCGGTTTGACATCGGCGGGGTGGTCATGGAATTCGGCCCAAATGATCACCAGGGACTGGATCGTGTCGAGCTGACCGCGATCCACCCGGAATTCAGGGTGATCCAGTGAAGCCGGCGGCATCTCTCTCCAGAAGGAATCCGTGAACACTCAACCCTTGCCCAAACGGCCGTCGCTTGCGGCCGCCCCGTTTCGCGCCGCCATCCTGGTTATCCTGACCATGGCCGGAATCCTCGGATTGTTCTGGGCTTACGATGAATACCTGAACTACAGGTTCACCGTCGACAGCATCAGGGCGCGATATCTCAAGCAGTACCAGGACCGGTTGGTGGAGGAAATGGAGTCGGTAATCGACTTTGTCGATTACCGTAAATCGCAGACCGACCAGCTCATCGAGGAGGAACTGGTCGACAAGGTCCAGACCGCCTATATCACCGCTGCACATCTTTACAGCCTCTACAAGGACAAGATCTCCCAGCAGGAGCTGCGGACGATGATCATCGAGGCGATCAGGCCGCTGCGCTGGGATACCGGCAGGGGGTACTATTTCATCGTCCGGACCGCCGACGGGGTGGTCGAACTCAATGCCGACATGCCCGAGCTCGAGAAGACCAGCCAGCTCGACCTGGTGAACGTTGACGGCGATCATGTCATCCTCGGCATGATCGACATTGCCACAAAACGCGGGGCAGGTCTCTACCGGTACCGTTGGCAAAAACCGGGAAAGACCGGGCACAGCTTCCCCAAGGTTGTTTTCGTCAAATCCTTCGAGCCCTTCGGCTGGTTTATCGGCACCGGGATTTACGAGGACGACATGAACGCCAGGATTCGCCAGGATATCATCGGCCGCCTCAAGAATATCCATTTTTCCGCCAGCGGGACGGTGAACTGTTTTACCGGGGAGGGAGTCACCCTTGCCGACTTCGAGCCGAAACGCAGCGGACGTCTGGTTTCGGCCATTGTCGATGCCCGGAACAGGCCGATTGGCCGGGAGTTCCTCGACATCGCCAGGTCCGAGGACGGCGAGGGGTTCGTCGAATACCACCGGTTCAGGACGGAGAAAGGCGATCCCGTCCCGCGGCTCGCCTATGTCCGCACCTTTCCCGCCTGGGACTGGGTGTTCGTGACGGGAATCGACATGGATGAGATGGAAGAGACGATAGTCCGTGAAAGCGACAGGCACCTGAATATTGTCTACCGGGATATCGCCGTCTTTGTCTTCCTGCTGCTGATCGCCATCAGCATCGTTGCCGTGATCGCCTATTATCATTCCCAGAGGACCCGCCACGGCATTGAACTCTTCACCGATTTCTTCAGAGATGCCGCCGACCACAAGATCAAGCTTGACGACATGGATTTCCAGTACCAGGAGTTCGCCATTCTCGGCGAGTTCGCCAACCGTATGGTCGACGAGAAGATCGAGAAGGAGCAGATGATACGGGCCGACCGGCTGCGGCTTGATGCGTTGCTGAGGCTTTCGGAAATGACGGGTGCCTCGCAGAAGGAAGTCTGTGATCTGATCCTCGGCAGGATGCTGGAAATCACCGGCAGTGAACGGGGCTATATCGCCCTGCCAAGCAGCGACGAGGCCGTTGTCTCCCTGCAGTCCTTCCTTGAAGCAGACGGGAGCGAGTGGAGCAAGGAGGACAGCGAAATTTCCCGCTTTGCCGACAAGGCAGGCTATCCCGGTACCGCCCTGCGGCAGAGATCGGCGGTTATCTGCAACGCGGTTGACGATGCCGCGGGCTCTGTCGTGTACCCTGTCGCAAAGGGCCCGGTGCGTAATCATATCGATGTGCCGATTGTCGATGGCGAGAGGGTTCCGCTGATTGCCGGGGTGTGCAACAAGAGGGGCGACTACAGCGATTTCGATGTTGGTCAACTGCGCCTGCTGCTGGAGGGAATGCGCCATCATTTTCTGAAGAACAGCTCGGAGAGGGAAATGCTCCGCCTGCGCAACCTGCTCAAGGGGATCAACGATTCGATGCCGTCGATCCTGATCGGGGTCGACATGAACGGCAGAGTCATGCAGTGGAACAGGGAGGCGGAACGTTTGACCGGAATTGCGGCCACGGACGCTGAAGGCCTCTTGCTCAGCCAGGTCTTCCCGCGGTTGAGCGGATACCTGGTCAGGGTCCAGGAGGTCATTGAAAGCGGGATCCCCGCCGTTGAGCAGCGCGTCCCCTATGCCGATAACGGCGAGACGCGCTATGAGTCGATCACCGTCTACCCGCTGGTGGCCCAGCACGTGACGGGGGCGGTGATCCGGATCGACGATGTGACGGAGAAGGTGCGTATCGAGGACCTGATGATCCAGTCTGAGAAAATGCTGTCGGTGGGCGGTCTCGCCGCCGGGATGGCCCACGAGATCAACAACCCGCTGGCAGGAATCCTGCAGAACCTCCAGGTGGTGCAGAACAGGTTGTCGCCGGCCCTGCCGAAGAACAGCGAGGTGGCCGCCACTTTCGATATCCGGATGGAAGATGTCGAGGCCTATATGAAGGCCAGGGGTGTCGACGCGATGTTCCGGGCGATCAGCGATTCGGCGAAACGGGCGGCGCAGCTGGTCCAGAACATGCTCTCCTTCAGCAGAAAGAGCGACTCCAGCTTCACCAGCCAGGATATCCGTCGCCTGATGGATGATACGCTGGTCCTTGCGGCGAACGACTACGACCTGAAAAAGAAATACGATTTCAGAAAGATAGAGATCAGGAAGGAATACGGTAGCGATATCCCGGCGGTCCCCTGCGAGGTGACCAATATCCAGCAGGTCTTCCTCAATATCCTAAGGAATGCGGCATACGCCTTGTCGGAGAGGGAATGGGTCGACGAGGCGCCGCGGCTGACCATCCGGATTGCCGGCGAGGAGCAGGCAGTGCGCATCGAAATCGCCGACAATGGGCCGGGAATGGCTGAAAACATACGCAAACGGATATTCGAACCCTTCTTCACCACCAAACCAGTCGGTCTCGGCACCGGTCTCGGCATGTCGATTTCCTACTTCATCATTCACGACCAGCACAAAGGGACAATCGAGGTCAACTCGATGCCCGGCCAGGGAGCGACCTTCATCATCCGTCTGCCCTGTCGTCGTTCGTAACAGCGGGCGGGCTTGCCGGGAAGGGATTCTCGGCTGTGCTGGCGTTGATGACCTCGCAGTCGAGGCTGCCCTGATCGAGGAGGACATGCACCCGTTCTCCCGGAAGGACCTCGCTGGAGCGGGTGACAACGGACCATTCCGCTGTTTCCCGATCCGTTTTTCTGACGATGGCATAGCCGCGGGCAAGCGTCGCCAGCGGGCTGAGTGAATTGAGCAGGGCGGCCTGCGCGGAGAGCCGGGTTTCCCTCTCGGCGAGGATCCGCATGGTGCGCTGGCCGAGAAGGGTGGACAGGTGACGGAGTCGGAGACCGTCATAGTGCAGTCGATGCGTCGGCGTCTGGAGTGACAAGCGGGCTTTGAGCCCGGCCAGCCGCCGCTCCCTGGACTGCAGCAGCATCTGGCAGGTGCTGTTGAAACGGTGGCGGCAAAGACCCAGACGCATCTCCCATCCCAGCAGATCTTCACGGTATTTTCCCAGGATCCGGTTGCAATTGACGAGGTGGCGCGTCTGCCTGGCGATGTGGTTTTCCAGCGAAATGGTGAGTTTTTTCCTGAGTCTGGCGATTTTATCAGTCAACAGCGCGGTGTCCGGGATGATGCGTTCGGCGGCGGCGGTGGGTGTGGGAGCCCTGAGATCGGCACAGAAATCGGCGATGGTGAAATCGATCTCGTGGCCGATCCCCGTCACCACCGGGATCGTCGAGGTGGCGATGGCCCTGGCGACGGACTCTTCGTTGAAGGCCCAGAGATCTTCCATTGAGCCGCCCCCCCTGCAGAGAACAATGATGTCGGTGGCGTCAATGGTGCCAGCGCGTTCGATGGCACGGGCGATTTCCTGTCCGGCCCCGGTCCCTTGGACCCTGACCGGCAGGAGCCTGATGGCGGCGGTGGATTGCCTGAGGCGCCAGATGGTGAGAAAGTCGTGGATGGCTGCGCCGGTGGGCGAGGTGATGACGACGATGCTGCGTGGAAAGGCCGGCAGCGGCTTCTTCCGTGCAGCATCGAAGAGGCCTTCGCCGGCCAGCCGCCTTTTCAGTTCATCGAAGGCAATCTGCAGAGCCCCTGTCCCGGCCTGTTCGAGGATATCGACGACGATCTGGTACTCACCCCGTTGCTCGTAGACGGAGACCCGGCCATGGCAGATCACCTGCTGCCCGTCCGCCACCGGGCCGCTGAGGTAGCGCTCCTGCTGTCGGAAGAGGACGCACCTGACCTGGGCTGCGCTGTCCTTGAGGATGAAATAGCGATGCCCCGAGGAGGGGGTGCGGAGACCGGAGATCTCGCCACGGATATGGACGAAGCGGTAGTTCGCTTCGAGCAGCGTCTTGAGCGACTGGGTCAACTGGCTGACGGTCAGCACTTCATCGGGATGTGGGACTGGCATGGAAAACCCGGGACGGCGTCTTTGTCATGAAGCAGGATTGTGGATGGACACTGTAGCCCGTATATATTATACTCCGGGGCTCAAATTGAAAGCCCTGCCGCATGGCAAAATGAAAATAATCGAGGAGATATCCAATGGCCGAAGAGAGTGTCTTCGAAAAACGGCACGTTGAGCCCAGTGCCAAGGGCAACGTCGAAGGACTGCTGGAGCATTTCAACCTGCCGCCGGCGGTGATCAGGTACGTGCGCCGCAACAAACGGACCATTCAGATTGTCTCCGCCGCCCTTCTGGTAGTCGTTGTCTCCGCCGCCATGTACGACTCCTATCGCGAAAAGCGGATGGAGAAGGCGTCGTCGGCGCTTTCCCAAGCCCTGCAGAAGGCTGGGGATGAGAAGGAGAAAGCCCTGCAGGCGGTCATTGCCGAATTTCCGGGGACCGTTTCGTCACGCTGGGCAAACGTGGAACTGGCCCATGTCGAAATGGCCAAGGCCCGGTTCAAGGAAGCCGCCGCCAAGTACTCGGCCATCCGCGACGAGCTCGACACGGAAGACCCGTTGTTCGCCCTTACCGTTTTTGGACAGGCCCAGGCCCTCGAGGCCGGACATGAATACGCCGCCGCCTCTGCCGCCTTTGAACAGCTTAAAGGTATAGAGGGATACCAGATCATCGCCGTTACCGGTCTGGCACGGATCCAGGAGACCCAGGGCAATGTCGACAAGGCTCTGGAGACACTGAATTCTGGCCTTTCATCACTCACCGGCGAACCTCGGGATGAATCCGCCAGGCGCATCATCGAGGAACGGATTGCCCGGCTCAAGGTCAAGCAGTGAGACTGGTCAGGACACTCGAGGAAGTCGTCGATGTCACCCAGGCCTGGCGGACGGGAGGGGAGCGGATTGCCCTGGTTCCCACCATGGGCTGGTTCCACGAAGGACACCTGTCGCTGATACGTATGGCCAGGAACCTGGCCACAAAGTGCATTGTCAGCCTCTTCGTCAACCCGATCCAGTTCGGCCCGACCGAGGATCTCGCCGCCTATCCGCGCGATCTCGACCGCGACAGCGGGATGGCCGAAAACGAGGGCGTCGATGTCCTTTTCGCTCCGACAGCGGATGCGATGTTCGACCCGCAATTCCAGACCCGGGTGACGCTCAACGATGTTGCCAGGGGGCTGTGCGGCGCTTCCCGGCCCGGCCATTTCGACGGCGTGGCCACCATCGTCAGCAAGCTGTTCAACCTCACCTCGCCTCACGTCGCGGTGTTCGGTGAGAAGGATCTGCAGCAGCTGGCCCTCATACGGCGAATGGTCAGAGACCTGAACTTCAATATCGAGATCGTCGGTCACCCGATCGTCCGGGAGCCGGACGGTCTCGCCATGAGCTCTCGCAACAGCTATCTCACTCCAGCCGAGAGGCAGGCCGCACTGTGTCTGTCTCAGGCCATCGCCGGAACCCGCGAGACCGTTCGTCAAGCCGCAAACAGCGTGGCGGTCGAGGCCCTGGTCGCCGCCGCCATCGCGCATATAGCTGGGCATCAGGGCTGCAAAGTCGATTATGTCAGCATTGTCGACAGGTGGTCTCTCGCCCCCTGCACGGCGATTGATGCCGACAGCGTGATGGCCGTCGCGGTGAGAATCAATGATCGCGTCCGCCTCATCGACAACGGCCCGCTGCTGGAAGGAGACGCTGTGCTGCTGCCGCCCGGATTCGGGGTGTGCACGGGGAATGTTCAATACAGAATTTAAGAGAGGGGAATATGCCAGGCTTTGAAATCTTCGGTGAAGAAGAAAAACGCCAGATTCAGGATGTGCTCGACACGGGGGTGCTTTTTCGCTACGAGTTTCAGGATCAGCGCAAAGGCGTTTACAAGGTACGGGAATTCGAAGAGAAGTTCGCCCTGTACTGCGGCACCGGCCATGCCCAGGCGGTGACCTCGGGTACTTCGGCCCTGAAGGTCGCCCTGGCGGCCCTGGGGGTTGGCCCTGGCGATGAAGTCGTCACCCAGGGCTTCACCTTCGTCGCCACCTGGGAAGCCATTCTCGAGCTTGGCGCGATCCCTGTTTTCACCGAGGTGGATGCGACGATGAACATGGCTCCGGAAGATCTGCGGAAAAAGATCACCGCGAAGACCCGGGTCATCGTTCCGGTCCACATGCTCGGGGCCCAGGCAAGGATCGGCGAGATCGTCGAGATCGCCGACAGCCACGGCATTCCGGTCCTTGAAGACACTGCCCAGGCCACAGGTGGAAGAATCAACGGTCGTCACCTTGGGACATTCGGCAGGTGCGGCACTTTTTCCTTCGATGCGGTGAAGACCTTGACAACCGGTGAAGGCGGGATGATCATCACCGCCGATGAAGGTCTCTGGCGGGCCATGTCGGAATACCACGACCACGGGCATGACCATGCCGTCAATCCAGGGGGACGTGGCGGGGAGGGACGGCGGTTCATCGGCTCGAACTACCGGATGATGGAGATTCAGGGCGCGATCGGCCTGGCGCAGCTCGCCAAGCTGGATATGATGCTCGCCGAAATGCGCAAGAACAAGGCCCGGTTGCAGGAGGCCGCTTCCTCCATTCCCGGGGTGAGCTTCCGCGAACTTGTGGATCCGCAGGGGGACACCGCCACTCATTTCAGTTTCTTCCTGCAGGACCGTGAACACTGCGAGCGGGTGAACGCCGTGCTCCGCGAGAGCGGCTGCGGTGCGATTTGCTTTGCCGAGAACTCCTGGCACTATTACCCGCGATGGGAGCATCTGCTTGCCGGCAAGACCCTCGCCAGCGGGGGATGGCCGTTCATCGAGGCGGGGGGCAGGAAGCGGGTGGTCTATGACCATGCCGCGCTGCCGGCATCTGCCGCCCTGATGGACAGGAACCTGGTCTTCCCCGTTTCGGTGAAGATGTCGGAAGAACGACTGACCACCATCTGCAACGCGCTCACCAGGGCGGCCGCCGCCTGACCGCCCTCTGCTTGTATCCCGATTCCGAGAATGCCGGCCGAAGTTTCGGCCGGCGACAGGGCCAGCCTCCGCAACCCCAGGCAGTTCAACCAGTGAGGACGCCATGAAATCCTTTGCGAAGGAACTCTTCTTTGAGATCCCGACCCGTCGGGCATTTGTCAATATCACCTCCGATGTCGAGCGGTGTCTTGCCGAAAGCGGCATCCAGGAGGGGCTTCTGCTGTGCAATGCCATGCATATCACGGCTTCGGTCTTCATCAACGACGACGAGTCCGGGCTTCACCACGACTACGAGGTCTGGCTCGAAAAGCTCGCCCCCCATGCACCGGTCAGCCAGTACCGGCACAATGGCTACGAAGATAACGCTGATGCCCATATGAAACGGCAGATCATGGGCAGGGAGGTGGTCGTGGCGGTCACCGGCGGGAAGCTCCATTTCGGAACCTGGGAACAGATATTCTACGGAGAGTTCGATGGCCGACGCCGGAAAAGGGTCCTGGTGAAGATCATCGGTGAATAGGCAGACCTCCTGGAGCATTTTCCCCCACCCATCCTGCGGAAGGTCGGTGCTCAGAGTCAAGACGATCATCGGTATACTGCAGTATTTCCTGAACCGAACGGCGATCACCGGCCTGCATGGCGGATGGATGCATTTGCCCGGCGCTGTCTTGTGCCTGTCACTTTCAGCAGGTCACCCTCCATAAGAAGAGACTCATGGGTTGACTGAGCTTCCCATCCACTGCTGACCCGTTGGCACGTTTCAACAATCTCTGGGATGCCAGGTGCAGGAAAGCAGGGATTTGAGTCTGGACGATCAGGATGCGGAAAGCGACAGCTGACCCAGGGTGGTGCGGAGGTATTCCAGGAAGGCTGTATCGACGGTGAAGGTGGTTTTCAGGATCATCAGGGGCAGGGATATCTGCAGGGATTCCAACTTGCCCGCGTCCTTTTCGGTGGTGATGAGGGCCGCTGCTCCCGCCTGCCGGGCGCTTTGACAGATCTGGTCGAGATCACGCTGACTGTAGCGATGATGATCGCCATAAGCCTGCCGGCCTCTCGGGTGAATCTCAAGCGAGGACAGCGTTGCGAAAAAACGCTCCGGATGGGCGATGGCGCAGAAGGCGAAGACCGGCGTCCGCAGGCCGTCTTCCGCCAATCCCGGTTGCAGTTGATCCGGGAGTGAGGCGGCGAGAGATGCGTAGAAAAGCCCTTTGCCGGGGAACCTCTGCTGCAGGAGCTCGCCGAAGCGGTGCGCACGTTCGCTGTTCTGTTCGGTGAGGCCGGTGATCAGGAAGGCGCTGCAGCGGTGCAGGGCGGCAACCGGCTCGCGCAGTTCGCCTCCTGGGAAAACGCGGCTGTTGCCGGCAAGGGTGGTGGCGTTGAAGAGGACGAGATCGATATCCCGGGCGACGGAGAGATGCTGGAAACCGTCATCGAGGACGATCGCCGTGCATCCGAGTTGCTCAATGGCGTAGCGGCAGGGATGTAGCCGCTTGCGGCCGGTGAGGACCGGGATGCTCGCAAGGCGGCAGGCCAGCATGTAGGGCTCGTCGCCGGCACTGAGAGCATCCAGGCAGATGCTGCTGCCGTCGGACACGACATTGACTGCGGCTGCCGCTGTGCCGCCGTATCCCCTGCTGACGATTGCCGGCCGATAGCCAAGCGACAGGAGGTATTCGGCGATACAGGCAACAGCCGGGGTTTTCCCGGTTCCGCCCATGGTCAGGTTGCCCACTGAAACAACGGGAACCCCGAGACGATGGACGGCCAGCAGGTTCGTTCGATAGCAGCGCTGACGAATGGTCATCAGCAGACTGTAGATCGGGCTGAGAGGTCTTCCGAAGGCGAAAAAAAGCGTGTGAGATGCTGACATCAAAGGTGAGAATGAGTGTTCTTAATTGATGGAGAAAGAGATTTTTCACTTTCAATTTTGCTCAATGGCGCGTAAAAGACAACTATCATTTTTGAGCGGTTTCAGCCCGCTTTTTTGCTGTTTCACTTCGGAATATGCAGAGTTAAGCGGCATTATTTTAAACTTTCCGATGGAGGAAAAATGAAGCTGATGAAGAGCAGAAAGTTCGTTGCGGCAGCTGCACTCATGCTGGCCATCTCTGCCCCGGTCACCGGCATGGCAGGCGATACAATCAAATTCGGCGTAGCCGGAGCCCACAGCGGTGATCTGGCTTCTTACGGTCTGCCGTCAGTCAATGCTGCCAAGCTGGTTATCGACCAGGTCAACGCCAAAGGCGGCATCAACGGCAAAAAGATCGAGATGCTGGTCGAGGACGATGTCTGCAAACCTGAAGTTGCAACCAACACCGCGACCAAGCTGGTATCCCAGGGCGCCGAGGTTGTTCTCGGGCATATCTGTTCAGGTGCGACCAAATCGGCACTGCCGATCTACAAAAACGCCAATGTTCTGGTCATGTCTCCTTCCGCAACCAACCCGGAACTGACCTACAGCGGCGAGTATCCGAACTTCTTCCGGACCATCGCCCCGGATGACATACAGGCCAAGGTTGACGTCGAATTTGCCCTCAATAAACTCGGATACACCAAGATCGCCGTCATCCATGACAAGGGCGATTACGGCAAGGGATTTGCCGAGTTCGCCAAGTCCTTCCTCGAAAAATCAGGAAAGGCTGAAGTGGTTCTCTTTGAAGGAGTAACTCCCGGCGCGGTCGACTATTCGGCCATTGTTCAGAAGATCAAGAAATCAGGCGCCCAGGCGGTCATGTTTGGCGGCTACCATCCAGAGGCTTCGAAAATCATCGGCATGATGAAGAAGAAACGGCTCGATGCCGCATTCATCTCCGATGATGGCGTGAAAGACGATACCTTTATCAAGGTGGCTGGTGCCGATTCCGAAGGTGCGTATGCCTCCGGTCCCAAAGACACCACCAAGAACCCGCTTTCGATTCAGGCCAAGGAAGAGCACAAGAAGGCCTTTGGGGCCGATCCCGGCGCTTTCTTCGAAAATGCCTACGCCGCCACCCTGGCCATGGTCAACGCCATCGAGAAGGCTGGCTCCACCGACCTGGAAGCTCTGAAGAAAGCCTTGCAGACAGAAAAAGTGGATACCCCCCTCGGAAATATTTATTTCGACGAGAAGGGTGATGCCATCGGCGTCGGTTTCTCTGTCTACCAGGTCAAGGATGGCAAGTTTGTCGAGCTGAATTAACACATTCCCTGATTGTCCACTACCTGAAGCAGGCGAGGCAGATGCTGCCCTGCCTGCTTCAGCTTCTTTTATCTCTTAGAATCTGCATGGATTATTTCATTGAGCTTTTCTGCAGCGGCCTGACCCGCGGCGCGATCTATGCCCTGATTGCCCTAGGTTATACCATGGTGTATGGCATAATCGGACTCATCAATTTCGCCCATGGCGAGATATACATGATCGGGGCTTTCACCTCCTTTATCGTCGCCACCGTTCTTTCCATATACGGCTTCCCTCTCTTGGCCATCGTTGTGCTGTCCGGACTGGCCGCGGTTGTCTGGTCAAGCGCCTATGGATACACGGTCGAAAAGATCGCCTACAAGCCTCTGCGCCATGCACCCAGGCTGTCACCGCTGATCAGCGCCATCGGCATGTCGATATTCCTGCAGAATTACGTACTCCTTGCCCAGACTTCTGATTTTCTGCCGTTTCCAACTCTTATCCCCGAATTTGCCTTCATGGAACCGGTCGCTCATATTGTCGGTTCCACAGATATCGTCATACTGATCACTACAGCGGTCATCATGCTGATCCTTACCATTGTCATCAAGGGGACCAAGGTCGGCAAGGCGATGCGGGCGACTTCCCAGGACCGGACGATGGCCATGCTGGTCGGGATCAACGTCAACCGGATCATCTCGGCGACCTTTGTTATCGGATCCGCCCTTGCTGCAATCGGAGGCCTGCTGATTGCCTCCCATATTGGCCAGATCAACTTCTTCATCGGTTTTCTCGCCGGCATCAAGGCCTTCACCGCCGCCGTTCTCGGCGGGATCGGATCGATTCCCGGGGCCGTCCTCGGCGGTCTGGTCCTCGGGCTCACCGAAAGTTTTGCCACCGGGTATGTTTCCAGCGATTATGAAGACGTATTCGCCTTCTCCCTGCTCGTTTTTATCCTGATCTTCAAACCGTCCGGTCTCCTTGGCAAGGCGGAAACCAAGAAAGTCTGAGAGGAGGGGAGGGATGCCGACGCTGAAGGATGTGAAATTCGGGGTATTCACCGCACTGTGGTTTGTCTTTCTGACTTTTCCGATCATGGTTATCAAGGTCGACCCGGTCGAGCGGATTATCAGGTGGCGCTGGGAAAACGCGGCGTATGTTGCCGTTGGTACTTTTTTGAGTTATCTGTTGATCAAGTTTTTGATGCTCAGGAAAACTGCCAAGGCAGCTGACGCTCCCGAAACCGGGACTGCCCGGGAATCGTTCGTCCACAGACTGCTGGCCACGCCCCGCAAGAAATACCTGCTGAGTGCAGTCATACTGGCCGTTGCCGTTTCGTTTCCCCTCTTTTCTTCCTCCTACCAGACCAATGTCATGACAACGGCCCTGATGTACGTAGTGCTCGGGCTGGGTCTGAACATCGTCGTCGGCATGGCCGGCCTGCTGGATCTGGGGTACGTAGCGTTCTACGCCGTCGGCGCCTATTCCTATGCCCTGCTGAACCACCATTTCGGGCTGGGTTTCTGGGCCGTTCTGCCCATCGGCGGGGGACTCGCCGCCATCTTCGGCATCCTCCTCGGTTTTCCGGTGCTCCGCCTGCGGGGGGATTACCTCGCCATCGTCACCCTCGGTTTCGGGGAGATCATCCGCCTGGTCCTTGAAAACTGGGGAGATTTCTCAAAGGGCCCGAGCGGGATTTCGAACATTGCCCGTCCCGGGTTGTTCGGCATCGAACTGAGTCTCGACCAGGCGATCATCTATATCTACTACCTGATGATTCTGTTCATGGTTGTCACTATCTTCATCGTCAACCGCCTGCAGGATTCCCGGCTCGGCAGGGCCTGGATCGCCCTGCGCGAAGACGAGATCGCCTGCCAGGCGATGGGCATCGACAAGCGCAGGACCAAGCTGGTGGCATTCTCACTGGGCGCGTTCTGGGCGGGAATCATCGGGGTGGTCTTCGCGGCCAAGACCACTTTCATCAACCCGGCCAGTTTCACCTTCCTGGAGTCGGCCATCATCCTCGCCATCGTCGTCCTCGGCGGGATGGGATCGATCGTCGGGGTTATCCTGGCGGCGTTGATACTGATACTGCTGCCCGAATATCTGCGGGCGCTCTCCGAATACCGGATGCTGGTTTTCGGCGCCATACTGGTCGCGATGATGGTCTTTCGCCCGCAGGGCCTGATCTCGAACATCCGCAGAACCTACACCTTTGAAAAATCGCAAGCTCCTGCCGAACTGCACTAATGGATACGCCAATTCTCACTATCAGCGGCCTCACCATGGACTTCGGCGGCATTCGCGCCCTCAACCGGCTCGATCTCGATGTCCACGCAGGTGAGATTGTCGCCCTGATCGGCCCGAACGGGGCAGGGAAGACGACCTTCTTCAACTGCCTGACCGGGATATACATACCAACCGCGGGTGAAATTCACCTGAAGCCGCCCAAAAGTTCCAAAGGCATCAGCCTGAAGGGACTGAAACCCAATCAGGTGACAGAAAAGGGGCTGGCCAGAACCTTTCAGAACATCCGCCTGTTCTCCCAGATGACTGTTCTCGAGAATGTCATGATCGGCAGGCATTGCCGGACAAAGGCCTTCATCCTCGGGGCAATTTTCCGCAATGCCGCAACCCGCAGGGAAGAACGGGAAATAGTCGAAATGAGTTACGCCATTCTCGAGAAGGTGGGTCTTGCCGGTCTCGCCAACGAGTTTGCCAAGAACCTCTCCTACGGCGCGCAACGGCGGCTGGAAATCGCCAGGGCACTGGCGACCGAGCCGTTTCTGCTCCTGCTTGACGAACCTGCCGCCGGAATGAACCCTCAGGAAACCCAGGAACTTGACCGCCTGATACGGGAAATCTCCGATGACGGGCTTTCCATACTGCTGATCGAGCATGACATGAAACTGGTGATGAGCCTCTCCGACCGGATTTTCGTCATGGACTACGGCAAGAAGATCGCCCACGGCACACCATCCGAAATTCGCGCCAATCCCGCGGTCATCAAGGCGTATTTAGGTGAAGAAGTCGATGCTTAAACTCGAGAACATACAGGCGGGTTACGGGAACATCCTGGCCATCAAGGACGTCAACATCGACATCCACGAGGGGGAAATCATCACCCTGATCGGCGCCAACGGCGCAGGCAAGAGCACTACTCTGATGACGATTTCCGGCGTGGTTCCGGCCCGCAGCGGCAGAATCCACTTTGCCGGGCGTGAAATCCAGGCCATGGAGCCGGATGAAATTGTCAGGATGGGCATCTGCCAGGTGCCGGAGGGGCGCCATATCTTCCCGGAGCTGAGCGTTCAGGAAAACCTCGACATGGGTGCCTTTCTGAGAAAGGACACGAAGGAAATCAAGAAGGACATCGAGTATGTCTTCTCGCTGTTTCCTATTCTTGCCGAACGGAGAAGCCAGGATGGCGGAACGCTGAGCGGCGGGGAGCAGCAGATGCTGGCGATGTCGAGAGCGCTGATGGCCAGGCCGAAACTGCTGCTGCTCGATGAACCTTCCATGGGTCTGGCCCCTCTGGTCATCCGGCAGATCTTCGAGATCATCAAGCAGATCAATACCGAGAACGGAACCACCATTTTCCTCGTCGAACAGAATGCCAACCAGGCTCTGCATATTGCCGACAGGGGATACGTCATTGAAAACGGCAGGATAGCTCTTTCCGGATCCGCTGAATCCCTTTTGAAGAACACCGATATTCAGAAAGCATACCTCGGTATCTGAACCATCTGCACCGTCCCGGCTCTTCCAGGAAAACCGGCTCATACCCTGAATGAACCCGAATGGCGGCGGCCGCCGACCTGCGGCAGCCAAACGATCAACGCAAACACATGGCTTTTCGATGCAGACAATCAAGACAGGCGTCATAGGTGTCGGGTATCTCGGCAGGTTTCATGCCCAGAAATACGCAGCAATGGAGGGTGTGCAGCTTGTCGGTGTCTCCGATATCGATAGCGACCGGGCCGTCGCGGTAGCAGGTGAGTGCGGTTGTCGTCCGTTTGGCGATCATCTGCAATTGCTCAGCGAGGTGGACGCGGTTTCGATTGTCGTTCCTACCAGCCTGCATCACGCGATTGCCTCCGACTGCATCGAGGCCGGTGTCGACATCCTGCTCGAGAAACCGATGACCGTTTCTCTTGCAGAGGCCGATGACCTTATAGAGCGCTGCAGGAGGAAAGGACTGGTGCTCCAGGTCGGCCATCTCGAGAGGTTCAACCCGGCATTGCTGGCGATGCAGCCGTATCTGACCCTGCCGGTGTTCATTGAAAGCAACCGCCTTTCGACATTCAAGAACCGCGGTGTGGATGTTGACGTCGTCCTCGACCTGATGATCCATGATATCGACATCATCCTGCATATCATCCGATCCCCGCTCAAATCCATCCACACCGTCGGTGCCCCGGTCATAACCCCGACCACCGACATCGCCAACGCCAGGCTGATGTTTGAAAACGGAGCCACGGCCAATGTCACCGCCAGCCGGATCTCACGGGACAACCTGCGGATCATGCGGATCTTCCAGCCGTCTTCATATATCAACGTCGACTTCGCCAAGAGAACCTTCATGAC
>CAYYWK010000001.1:0-24322 GCA_964475345.1 uncultured Desulfobulbus sp. | reverse complement strand
ACCACGAAGGGTGAGCGGCTTTGGAATATCTGGCCGCAGACGCCCTCATCCGGTTTGTAGACCCCGCGGGTCTCCTCCGCAACCGAGAGGCCGCATGAGGCACGGATAGTAAGACGCTGGGTCTCTTCGTCCAGGAGCAGCAGGGTCGCCCGCTCCATGTTCATCGTATCGTGCAGCACCTGTAAAATATTGGTCAGGGTCGTGTCGAGATTGACCGCTGTTCCGATCAGCTGCGTGATCCGGTGCAGTGCCAGCAGTTCCAGTCTCTCGGTTGTCTGTCGTTCTTTTCTCGTCTCAGTCATCGTCGCATCCATCACCTTCCCTCCCCTCTTCAGGGCACAACCGACATCATACTCTGCCGGCAGCGCCACCTTCAGCCGGAGATCTCTGCAACCACCGGTCTGTCACAACGAATGTGCAAGATTCACACCACCGTCGGTGCCATGCGTGTTTTCTATTTATTATCAAGCATATTTATCATCAATCCGCTGTCTGTAGCAGAAACCATGATGACATTTTTGTGCTGTATTACAGATTAATTTTACATTTTTGTCCTTCAGTCAAGCTTTTTCGCCGCCCAACGGATTTCCAGCACCTCCTCCGACCTTCCCCAGCGTCGCACCAAAACGTAGCAATGCTACAATTTAGGTGTCATTGCCTACACTGCCCTCGCCCCATGCAAACCGGCAATCACCTTCCCTGGAGCCCGACTACTCTTTTATGTGTTTGGAATAAATTACTATTTTTTTTGTGCACCGGAACTGGCACAGGCCTTGCGATAAGGTGGGCACACAGAGGGCAATACCCGGACAGCCGCCCGCAACGGTTTGCGTGTCACCCAGCCGCGGCAAACCGGAACAGAACACTTCCTATCGGAGAGCGCCGCAATCGGCACAAGGAGACGACCATGAGAAAGGTAGCAATCTACGGCAAGGGTGGAATCGGCAAATCAACAACAACACAGAACACGGTGGCGGGGCTCGCCGAGATGGGCCGCAAGGTGATGGTCGTCGGCTGCGACCCGAAGGCCGACTCCACCAGGTTGCTGCTCGGCGGCCTGGCCCAGAAATCAGTCCTCGACACCCTGCGGGAGGAAGGTGAGGACGTCGAACTCGACGATATCCGCAAACCCGGCTACGGCAAGACATGGTGCGTCGAATCGGGCGGCCCCGAACCTGGTGTCGGCTGCGCCGGCCGCGGCATCATCACCTCCATCAACATGCTGGAGTCGCTGGGCGCCTACGAGGAATCGGAAGGTCTCGACTACGCCTTCTACGACGTCCTCGGCGACGTCGTCTGCGGCGGTTTCGCGATGCCGATACGCGACGGCAAGGCCGAGGAGATCTATATCGTCTGCTCCGGCGAGATGATGGCGATGTACGCCGCAAACAACATCTGCAAGGGCATCATGAAGTTCGCCCAGTCAGGCGGCGTCCGCCTCGGCGGGTTGATCTGCAACTCCCGGAACGTCGACAACGAAAAGGAGATGATCCAGGAACTGGCCAAGAAACTGGGCACCCAGATGATCTATTTCGTACCCCGCCACAATGACGTGCAGCGGGCCGAAATCAACAAGAAGACGGTCATCGAGTGGAACCCGGCGGTCTCCCAGGCCGACGAGTACCGCGGCCTGGCCCGGGCGATCGACAACAACACGATGTTCGTCATCCCCAAGCCCCTGGAAATAGAGGAACTGGAACAGCTGCTGATGGACTATGGCCTGATGGAAGCCTAAAACACCCACCAAGACAAGGAGAACAAAACCATGATGATCATGATCAGAGCCATTATCCGCCCGGAAAAATCCGATGCCGTACTCGCCGCCCTGATGGACGCCGGCTTCCCCGCCGTCACCAAATATTCCGTGGCCGGCCGCGGCAAGCAGCGCGGCATCAAGATCGGCGAAGTCACCTACGACGAGATCCCGAAGACCATGCTGGTCTCGGTCGTCAACGCCGCCGACCGCGATTTCGTCATCGACACCATCATGAAAACCGCCCGCACCAGCGGCAAGGGGGCCTTCGGAGACGGCAAGATCTTTGTCTCGCCGGTGGAGGACGTCTACACCATCAGTTCCGGCGTGCGTGAAACCGCCGCGGCTTCCGAGGGGGTCCCGGCATGAAGGAGATCGTCGCAGTAGTCCGGATGAACATGATGAACCGCACCAAGCAGGCGCTCACTGAAGCCGGCATCGACGCCTTCTTCGCCCACGAGGCCCAGGGACGCGGCAAGGGCTTCGTCAACCCGGCGGTCCTCGAGGGGGCCGGCCAGGGCTACGAAGAAGCGGCATCGCTCCTGGGAGAAAAAGGCAAGCTCTACCCGAAACGGATGGTCAGCGTCATCACCACCGACGACATGGTGGACGAGGTAGTCCAGGCCATCATCGAGGCCAACCGCTCCGGCAAGCCCGGGGATGGCAAGATCTTCGTCCTGCCGATCAGCGACTCGGTACGGGTGCGAACCGGCGAAACCGGCGAAAAATCCATTGCCTGAGCGCAGAAGGAGAGTGCGATATGGGATTTGCAAAGAAAAAAGTCGTGCAGTGGGATCCGCAGGATATCAAGACCGAGCTGCTGAAAAAATACCCGGCCAAGGTCGCCCGCAAGCGCGCCAAACAGATCATGATCAACGAGGCGCTGGAGAACAGCCCGCCGCCGGAAATCGTCGCCAATGTCAGGACCATTCCCGGCATCATCACCATGCGCGGCTGCACCTACGCCGGCTGCAAGGGCGTTATCATGGGACCGACCAGCGACATCGTCAACCTGGTGCACGGCCCGATCGGCTGCAGTTTCTACGCATGGCTGACCAGGCGCAACCAGACCAGCGCCAGCGGCGAGAACAATGAAAATTTCATCACCTACTGCATGTCCACCGACATGCAGGATTCGGACATCATCTTCGGCGGCGAGAAAAAACTGGCGGCGGCGATCCAGGAGGCCTACGACCTCTTCCACCCCAAGGCCATCGCCGTCTTCGCCACCTGCCCGGTGGGGTTGATCGGCGATGACATCCATACCGTCGCCCGCAACATGAAGGAGAAACTCGGCGACTGCAACGTCTTCGCCTTTTCCTGCGAGGGCTACAAGGGCGTGTCCCAGTCGGCCGGCCACCACATCGCCAACAATCAGGTCTTCACCCACCTGGTCGGCAAGTCGGACAAACCCAAGACCGACCCCTTCAAGATCAACCTGCTGGGCGAGTACAACATCGGCGGCGACGGCTTCGAGATCGACCGGGTCCTGAAGAAATGCGGCATCACCAATATCGCCACCTTCTCCGGCAACTCGACCTACGACCAGTTCGCCTCGGCCAACCAGGCCGACCTCAGCTGCGTCATGTGCCATCGCTCGATCAACTACGTTGCCGACATGCTCGAGGTGAAATACGGCATCCCCTGGATCAAGGTCAACTTCATCGGCGCCCAGGCCACCGCCAAATCGCTCAGGAAGATCGCCCAGTACTTCAGCGATCCCGAGCTGACGGCGCGGGTGGAGGAGGTGATCGCCGAGGAGATGCCGGAGGTCGAAGCGGTCATGCAGGAGGTTTTCCCCCGCACCGAGGGCAAGACGGCGATGCTCTTCGTCGGCGGCTCGCGGGCCCATCACTACCAGGAGCTGTTCAAGGAGATGGGAATGAGGACCATCGCCGCCGGCTACGAATTCGCCCATCGCGACGATTACGAAGGGCGCCGGGTACTGCCCGACCTCAAGGTCGACGCAGACAGCCGCAATATCGAGGAGATCCACGTCGAACCGGACCCGGAGCTCTACAAACCCCGCAAGTCGGCTGAAGAAATGGCCGCCCTGGTCGCCGACGGCTACGAATTCAAGGACTACGAGGGATTGAATGCCGACATGGACTCGAACACCCTGATCATCGACGACCTCAACCAGTACGAGGCCGAGAAGCTGGTGGAGATCCACCGGCCGGATATCTTCTGCGCCGGCATCAAGGAGAAGTTCTCGATCCAGAAGCTCGGCATCCCGATGAAGCAGCTGCACAGCTATGACTCCGGCGGTCCCTACGCCGGCTTCAAGGGCGCGGTCAATTTCTACCGGGAGATCGATCGGCTGGTCAACAGCCGGGTCTGGAGCCTGATGAAGGCGCCCTGGCAGGAAAACCCCGAACTCTCAGCGACCTACGTCTGGGAATAACGTTTACATAAGAAGGTAATGCCATGTTACTGAGACATACACCCAAAGAGATAACAGAGCGAAAGGCCCTGATGATCAACCCGGCCAAGACCTGCCAGCCGATCGGGGCGATGTACGCGGCACTCGGCATCCACGGCTGCCTGCCGCACAGTCACGGCTCACAGGGCTGCTGCGCCTACCATCGCAGCACCCTGACCCGGCACTACAAGGAGCCGATCTCGGCCGCCACCAGCTCGTTCACCGAGGGTTCCTCGGTCTTCGGCGGACAGGCCAACCTGCTGCAGGCGATCAACACCATCTTTACCGTCTATGATCCCGAGATTATAGCGATCCACACCACCTGCCTGTCGGAAACGATCGGCGACGACCTGCCGCAGATCATCAAGAAGTCACGGGAAGAAGGCAAGACCCCGGCCGGCAAGGAGGTCATCGGCGCCCCGACTCCGAGCTATGTCGGCTCGCACGTGACCGGATTTTCGAACATGGTCAAGGCGATGGCCGACATGGCGGAGCCAGCGACACGCAAGAACGGCAAGGTCAACGTCATCCCCGGCTGGGTGGAACCCTGCGACATGGAAGAGATCAAGCGCCTGGCCGCCCTGATCGGCGTCGACATTACCCTCTTCCCGGACACCTCTGGAGTGCTCAACGGGCCGCTTACCGGCGAGTTCAGCATGTTCCCGAAGGGCGGGGTGACGATTTCCGAACTGAAGAACTGCAGCGCCGCCATCGGCACCCTGGCCCTGGGCGAGTGGTGCTCGGCCGAGGCCGCCCGGCTGCTCGACAGCAAGCACAAGGTCCCGTGCCGGGTTCTCGACATGCCCTTCGGTCTGAAGGCCACCGACCGCTTCATCGACGCCCTGCGCACCGTCGGCGGGACAGTCGTCCCGGAAGAGGTGTCGTTTGAACGCGGCCAGCTGGTGGACATGATCTCCGACATGCACCAGTACTTCTACCACAAGAAGGTGGCGCTGGCCGGCGATCCCGACCAGCTGATCGCCCTGACGGAGTTCCTGGTTTCCATCGACATGTGCCCGGTGCATATCGTCACCGGCACCCCCGGCAAGAAGTTCGAGAAGCGGATCAAGGAACTGACCAAGGACTCTCCGTACCCGGTCAATGTCAAAGCGAAAGGCGACATGTTCCTGCTGCACCAGTGGATCAAGAACGAGCCGGTGGACCTCTTGATCAGCAACACCTACGGCAAGTATATCGCCCGCGACGAGGACATCCCGCTGATCCGTTTCGGTTTCCCGATCCTCGACCGGCAAGGGCACCAGTATTTCCCAACAGTCGGCTACAAAGGCGGTCTCAGGCTTCTGGAAAAGATCCTCTCGGCACTCCTCGACCGAGTGGATCGCGATGCCCCGGAAGAGAAATTCGAGCTGGTTTTCTAGGCCCGGATTTCTGGCGGCGGCACCCTCCTTCAGCCGGGGTGCCGCCGTTCCCAGAGCCAAACCATGACATCAACCCAAGGCTCACAGATGACTGTCCAGATTCTGCCAGCAGACAACCCGGCCATCCGCCTGCCCATCGCCCCCAAGGCAGCGGCGAGAATCCGCTTCGCGCCGTTGCAGCCGCAGCAGGCCAGGGTCCTGCTGCCGAGCGAGGCCCTGCAGGAACTCGACTCCCTTCAGGTCGGCGACGGCAGCAGGATCGAACTTGACGGCCCCGGCGATCCACTCTTGACGGTTGACCTCACCGTCGACACCCTCCGCAGAGTCGTCTCCCGCTACCCAGGCACACGGCTTTCGCTCGCCACGCTCGGCATCGACAGCGCAAGGCTGCTGCCGGTGCTGAAGGCGGCCGGACTTTCCGAGGTCCTTCTCCAGGTCAGCGCCGTCGACCCGGCCATCCTCGAAAAAATTTACGCCTGGATCCGTCCCGGCCTGAAGACCCTGGCCCTGCCGGAGGCGGCCCGGATCCTGATCGCGGAACAGCGGCAGGCAGTCGTCACCGCAAAGGAACTGGGACTGGCGGTGACTGTCGTCGCCACGGTCTTCCCCGAATACAATAGCCATCACCTCGCCGAGATCGCCGAATCCATGGCTGCATTGCGGGCCGACCGCATGGTCCTTTTCCCCTACCGGGCGGAAGTGGGCGCCGACATCGTTCTGCCCGGTGTCGACCCCGCCTGGCTCTTCGAGGCATGCCGGAACTGCGCCCGGCACCTGCCCACGGAAATCGCCCGGGAAGAAAAGCGCTGTGCGGCCTCGGGCCCGATCATTCCCGCGACACTGCCAAAACCGACGACGGCGCGTCCGAACGTTGCCGTCGCCAGTTCCAACGGCAGCGACATCGACCTGCATCTCGGGCAGGCCACCCGATTTCTGATATACGGGCCCCGCGAGGACGGTCTGGTCTGTCTGCGCGAGACCAGGTCTGCTCCGGAACCAGGCATTGGACAGCGCTGGCGACGGCTGGCCGAAAGCCTCGGCGACTGTTTCGCGATCCTCGCTGCCAATGCCGGCGAGACCCCGCGACAGGAACTGGCGGGAGCGGGAATCACCGTCATCCGCGCCGAAGACACTATCGAAGGCACCGTCGACGCCCTGTATGGCGGCGGCAAAAAAGGAAAAAAGGGCCGCAACTGAAGGCCCGCAAAACAGCAGGAGGAAGAAGAGACCATGGCCACCCCGGAAAGACAGATCCTCGTCTGTCAGAGTTTCAGAGTCAAGGGCGACCCGAAGGGCATCTGCCACAAACAGACCGACGGGTTCCTGCAGTACCTCGAGGAGGAAATCCTCGATCGTGGCCTCGACATGCAGGTCGTCGCCACCGGTTGCCTCAAGCAGTGCGAATCGGGCCCGATCATGGTGGTCCAGCCGGAGAATTGGTGGTTCAAAGGGGTCGCCAGCGAGGCGGTCATCGACGCCATCCTCGACGGCATCGAGGACGGCGAGCCGCCCGACGAGCATCTGATCTCCTGAGATGTCCCCGCACCGCACCGTGGAGATCCGGCCGGCGCAAACGGCCGACATCCCTGAGATAGCACGCCTGCTTGAGCTGCTCTTTGCAATCGAAGCCGATTTCACGGCCGATGCGGACCGCCAGCAGCAGGGGCTGGCGCTGCTGCTGCAACAGCCCCTGGCCCGCATCATGGTGGCGGCAAGCGGCGGGCGGGTGGTCGGCATGTGCAGCGGTCAGCTGACGGTTTCCACGGCCGAGGGCGGCTTCGCCCTGCTGGTGGAGGACCTGGTGGTCAGGGCAGACCATCGCGGCCGGCAGATCGCCCGCCGCCTGCTCGACGCCGTCGCCCTGTGGGCTGCCAGTCACGGCGCCGCCAGGATGCAGCTGCTCGCCGACCGTGACAACGCCTCCGCGCTTGCGGTCTACCGGCGCCTCGGCTGGCGCGAAACCGCGCTGATCTGCCTGCGCCGCTACCGGCAGGACGGCGAATGAACCTCAACATCCATCCCGGCTGCGCCGGAACAGGGAGACACCAGAGATGAACGTCCTGCAGATCCAGCCCCGGGAACATATCATCGAGATTGACAACTGGCAGGAGTACCGCCGCGACGGTGAACAGTTTCTCCACACCGCCCTCTCGGCCGCGAGAAGCCGGAACCGCCGGTTTACCCCGGACACCCTTTACAACCTGGTGGCAATGGCCATCGAGAAACTGATCATGGCCTTTCTGATGCGCCGGGGCGATCTCGCCGACAACCACACCATGCTCGATCTGCTGCAGGCACTGGAAAGGCATATTCCCGTCCGTCCCGAGCTGGCCCGGCAATTCGCCTACCTCGACGCCTTTCAGGAGATCTGCGCCATCGACAGCTACAGCTGCCGCACCCCGACCCCTGCCGACATCGAGCGGATCACCGCGATCGGAGTCGAAGTCCTGGAATTGCTGGCGCCGCATCTTGGCGAAGCGGGGGATTGACACACGACAGACGCCCAGACTGCGGTCATGCTCTTCTACTGCAGCGACCGCCGCCCTGGAATGGGCAATTCCCCGGAACCTGAAATCCGTTTCACCGGTCCAACGACCATAATCCCACCACCCTTCAACAGGAGTCCACCATGCACCGCAACACCCTTGAAAAAGTCTTTGAATACGCCTCGATGCCGGTTCACGGCACCCTCTCCCGCAAGCTGCGCAAGGGAGTGCGGGTGCAGATCAACGAGGATCGCATCTACAGCGAAGCCACCCTCTTTCTTGGCGATGAGTTCCTGCGGATTTCCGAGTCGCTGGAGAGTGAGGCGCTCAATACCTACTACAGCTGGGACAAAATCATCTCGGTACGGACTATCAGCCGTCAGGACGGCTGATACCGGCCGGCCAGGGAGGACGCCATGGATATCCCCTACCGGCCGCTCGGCCTGCTCAGGGAACTGATCGAGTCGATGGGCCTTGCCATCACCCATGTGTTCGAGGACCTGGTCTTTGTCGAGCACAACGCCTTCCTGCTGCAGATGGGGGAGGAAGGCGCCGACGTCCGGTTGTGGTTCAACAGCCAGTCACTGCCCGCCGAGCGGTCCGGCATCGCCGACACCCTTGCCGCGATCGGGATGGAATGCGGGTTGCATATCGACCGGCGCGGCACCTTCCGGATGACGCAGCAGGAGGGGGACCAGGAGTTCAGGCTCGAACTGCTCGACGGAGTGCTGTAAGCGCTACAGGCGCTGGATGATATAGAGGAAGGCCGGCAGGCGGCTGAGCTGCTTGAGCCGGTAGAACTCCATGACCTTCGCGCGGGAGGGGGAAGCGATCGCCAGCGGCGAGAGATAGATGCAGCCTTTGCCGCGGGTCTTCTCGACCCCTTCCCCGAGCAGTCTGTAAAGCGACGGCAGATGCCCCGGGGCAAGGTCGTCCAGGATGAAATTGGCGGTGACCTCGACTGCGGCACTGCTGCGGTTGATTTCCTGGATTCGGCGGAAGGCCTCCATCACCCTGGCCACCGCCAGCGGCTTGCCGAGCAGGTCGAGGCTCTGTTGGTCCACGGATTCCAGACCAACGTTGATGTACACCGCACAACCCGAGCGGTCGAGATCCGCGAACAGCCGGTCGGGGGCCGCCAGCAGCGAATCGACGCTGCCAAAGAGGAAGACGTTGCCGCCCGCCATGGCCGATTCCGCAAGGCCGAGCACGGCCCGTGCCCGGTCGATGGCGGCGACCACGGCCTCAGGTCCGGCGGCCAGGGCGTCGTGCTCGCCGAGAAACACCGCGTTGCAGTTGACGATGTCACCGCCGATCCAGTCCCGCAGGCCCTGTATCTGCATCTCCACGTCATCCCATGACTTGCGCCGGTACGGCTTCTCGCTCTTCACCCGGCAGAACCGGCATTTGTAGAGGCAGCCTTCGTTAATGAAGAGGGGAAGGACATCGTAGTCCACATGCCGCGCATCCGGCGGCAGCACCGTCACCCTGCCGCCGCAGGTCGCAAACAGTTCCTCCGCCCTGCCCTGCAGGGTATCGGGACCGCTGGCCTGGGCCTGTTCGAGGAATTCCCGGACGGCTGCCGGGGCCTGCGGGAGAAGAGTTGCCGCCGCATCACGCAGCATATCCGGCCACAGTGAAATCAGCCGGTTCACCACCGGCAGCTCGAAAGGCCTGCCGCCGAGCAGGGAGTTGGTGGGATACGGGGTGTTGGGCAGGTAGTACTCGCCGATGGCCTCGACCACGCCGGTGTAGCCGCCGGTCGAATAGTAGATCCAATCGTTGCCGAATGTCCGTTTCAGCCATTCCTGGGGATGCGGCCAGTCCTGCCCCTTGCCCCGGATATGGACTATCTCGCCCCGCATGTTGAAGCGCATGACGGCGCCGGCCGTCTCGATCTCGCTGTGGATGCCGTACTGCTGCGGGTAACTGACCTTGGCGTAGCGGAGAGCGCCGCGGCAATACAGCCTGATCCGGCAGTCACCGCGGGCGTGGCGGGTTTCCTCCGGCGGGAAGATACCGACCGGAAGCCGGGTTCCCACGCCGGCCGTCACTTGCGCGCCGCCGTATCCGGGCCGTCTCCGGCCGCCGGGACGAGGGTGTCCACCCAGCCGCCCCCCATCGCCTTGTACAGCGAGATCAACGATTGATGGAGCGCACCCTTGGTCTGGGTGTACGACAGCTGCGCCGTGAACAGGCTGCGCTCGGCATCGAGCAGTTCCAGGTAGTCGGAATAGCCGTTCTCATACCGCAACCGGGCGATATCGGAGTACTGGACCAGCGAATCGACCTGGTCCTTCTGCGCGGCCAGCTGCCTCTTGGTCTGGGACTGGGCGGCCAGGGCGTCGTTGACATCCCGGAAGGCGCTCTGGATCGCCTGCTGATACGCAATCAGCGCCTGCTGCCGGAGTGCCTCCGCCTCGCGGACCTGGCCTGCGATTTTGCCGGCGGTGAATATCGGCATCGACACCGGCGCGCTGTACTGCCACACCGACGCCGGCCCCTTGAAGAGGTCGCCCAGGTCGCCGCTTGCCGATCCGTAGGCCCCGGTCAGCGAGATGGTCGGGAAATAGGCGGCTCTGGCCACGCCTATCCTGGCGTTGGCGGCGATCAGCGCCTGCTCCGCCTGCCGGATGTCCGGCCGCCGCTCGAGCAGGACCGACGGCATGCCGTCGACGACTTCCGGCAAGACCAGTTCGTCGATGCTCCGGCCGCGGGCGATCGGCCCGGGGTTGCGGCCGAGGAGGACGCTCAGGCCGTTCTCCTGCTGGACCACCGCCTGTTCGAGGGCGGGAATCCTTGCCAAGGCCTCTTCGTACTGGGAACGGTTCTGGCTCAGCTCGAGATCGGAGATTACCCCGCCGGCAAAGCGCTCCTTGAAGATCAGGTAACTCTCTTCCCGGGTCTTGGCGGTATTTCTGGTGATCTCCAGCTGCCGGTCGAGGTCCCGGAGGGTGACGTAGGCGCTGGCGACGCCGGCCACCAGCGACAGGACAACAGCCCGCCGGCCCTCTTCGCTGGCCAGCAGTTCGGCCCGGGCCGCCTCGTTGCCCCTGCGGATCCGTCCCCAGAGATCGAGTTCCCAGCCGGCGTTGACATTGACCGCGAAGGTGTCGGTGGTCACCTGGTAGCCCGTAGCCGGCCGGTTGTCCCCCAGTTCGGTGACCTTCTGGCGGTCGTATTCGGCCCCGGCCCCGGCCTGCGGGAACAGATCGGCGCGGGCGGTGCCATAGCGGCCGGCATACTGTTCGATGCGGGCGGCTGCGAGCTGCAGGTCCTTGTTTCCTGCGATGGCGCTGGCAATCAGACCGTCGAGCACCGGATCGTTGAACTGCCGCCACCAGTCGGTATCGGCGAGCTCCCGGGCCTGCCGTTCATCAAGGCGCCAGGCGGCCGGGACATCCACCTCGGGCCGCCGGTAATCGGGGCCGAGCGTGCAGCTGGCGGACAGCAGCAGGATCAGGGTTGCCGCAACGTATCTACGCATGGTGACCTCCTCCGGACACGACATCCTGTTCCGCCGGTGTCCCTTTATCCCCGCGATGCCCCAGCCGTTCCACCACGTAGAAGGTCACCGGGATGATGAAGATGGCCAGGAATGAAGCCGCCAGCATGCCGCCGATGACCGTGCTCCCCATCACCTGCCGCGAAACGGCCCCGGCGCCCTGGGCCAGCGCCAGCGGCACGCAGCCGAGTATGAAGGCGAAGGAGGTCATCAGAATCGGCCGCAGGCGCAGGCGCGCCCCCTTGAGGGTGGCCTCGATCAGCGAATCCTCGCCCTTCTCGTACTCCATCTTGGCGAATTCGACGATCAGGATGGCGTTCTTGGCGGCAAGCCCGATCAGCATCACCAGGCCGATCTGGGCATAGACGTTGTTCTCCTGGCCACGCAGCAGCAGGGCCGCAAAGGCGCCGGCGACGGCGATCGGGGTGCCGAGCAGCACCGAGAACGGCAGCGACCAGCTCTCGTACTGCGCCGCCAGGATCAGAAAGACGCAGAGCAGCGAGAAGGCGAAGATCACCGCCGGCGAGACGCCTTCCTGGGCGCGCTTCTCCTGGTAGGACATGCCGAGGTAATCGTAGCCCATCTCACCTGGCATGTTCTCCTCGAAAACCTCCTCCAGGGCCCGCATCACCTGGGCGGAACTGAAACCGGGGGCTCCCGAGGCGTTGATCTGGGCGCTGCGGTAGAGGTTGTAGCGCATCGTGAACTCCGGCCCGACGATGTTGCGGACCGAGGTCAGCGCCGAAAGCGGTACCGACTCCCCCTTGGCATTGCGGACATAGAACTGGCCGATGCTGGCGATGCTGGTCCGGTACTCGCCCTCCGCCTGGATATAGACCTGCCACTGCCTGCCGAATTCGTTGAAATAGTTGATGAACCCGCTGCCGAGAAAGCTCTGCAGGGTCTTGTAGACATCGTTGATGTTGACACCCTGCTTCAGCACCTTGTCCCGATCGACATCGATGAAGATCTGGGGCACCGTCGGCCGGAAGGTCGTCGAGACGCTGGCCAGCTCCGGCCGCTTCTTCGCCGCCTCGACGAATTTTGAAGTGTTCTCGGCCAGAAAGGCGATATCCCGGCCAGCCCGGTCCTGGAGGATGAAGGTGGCCCCGCCGGAAGTCCCGACGCCGGGGATCGCCGGCGGCGGGAAGGCGAAACCGATCGCCCCGTGGATTCCCCCCTGGAGCCTGCGGGTGATCTCGGCCTTGATGGCGGCGTACTGCTCCTCGGGGGCGGTGCGCTCACCCCAGTCCTTCAGGGTGATGAAGAAGAAGGCGCTGTAGGTGTTCTGCACCTGGCTGAGCATGCTGTAGCCGATGACCGAGGTTGTGAACTGCACCCCCGGGGTGCCCATGATCAGCTTCTCGGCCTGGGCGGCGATCTCGGAGGTGCGCTGCAGCGAGGCCCCGTCGGGGAGCTGGATGCCGGCGAAGATATAGCCCTGGTCCTCTTCGGGAAGAAAGCCAGAGGGCACGGTCGTGCCGAGGAAGCCGGCCGCCCCGGCCACAGCGAGCAGGAAGAGCAGGCTGACCAGGCTCTTGCGGATCGCGAACCGGCAGATGCCGACATAGCCGTCGGTGGCACGGCCGAAGACGCGGTTGAACCAGTCGTAGAACTTCTGCAGCGGTCCACCCTTCTTGTCCTTTGGCCGGAGGAGCAGCGCGCAGAGGGCCGGGCTGAGGGTCAGGGCGTTGATCGCCGAGATGATGACTGAAATGGCGATGGTGACGGCGAACTGCTGGTAGAGTTGGCCGGTGATGCCGGGGATGAACGCCGTCGGCACGAAAACCGCCGCCAGGATGATAGCAATGGCGATGACCGGACCGGTGACCTCTTCCATCGCCCTGAGGGTGGCGTCCCGCGGGGTCATGCCACGTTCGATGTGGTGCTCCACCGCCTCGACGACGACAATGGCGTCGTCGACCACCAGGCCGATGGCCAGCACCAGGCCGAACAGCGACAGGGTGTTGATGGAGAACCCGAACAGCGGGAAGAGCATGAAGGTGCCGATCAGCGATACCGGCACCGCCAGCAGCGGGATCAGTGTCGCCCGCCAGCCCTGCAGGAAGACGAAGACCACCAGGATGACCAGCGCCAGCGCCTCGACCAGGGTCTTCTGGATTTCCTTGATACCCTCCGTCACCGACAAAGTGGTGTCGAGGGCGATGACATAGTCAAGATCCGGCGGAAAGCCCAGCTTGATCCTCTCCATCAGTTTCTTGGCGCCATCGGCGGCCTCGAGGGCGTTGGTGCCGGGCATCTGGTAGAGAGCGATGACCGCCGCCGGCCTGCCGTTGAGGCGCCCCTCAAGACTGTACGACTGGGCGCCGAGTTCGATGCGGGCCACGTCCTTGACCCTGACCAGCGACCCGTCGCTGTTGGCGCGCAGCACCACCTGCCCGAAATCCTCGGCGCTCTGCAGGCGGCCCTGGGCGCGGACCGCATACGTGAATTCCTGGCCGGCCGGCACCGGCTCGGCGCCTACCGTGCCGGCCGGGTTGACGGTATTCTGGGCGTTGACCGCGTTGACGATCTCGGGAATGGTGATGTTGAGCTTGGCCAGCTGGTCGGGCTTGACCCACATCCGCATGGCGTACTGGCCGGCACCGAAGACGGTGATGCTGGCGATGCCCTTGACCCGGGTCATCTGGTCATTGATGTTGATGTAGGCGTAGTTGGCCAGGAAGATGTTGTCATAGGTGCCCTTCGGCGAGTAGAGGGCGAACAGCAGCAACGGCGAGGCTGTCGATTTCTGGACGGTGACGCCGAAGTTGCGGACTTCCGCGGGCAGCTGCGCCTCCGCCTGCCCTTTGCGCATCTGCGCCAGCAATTGGTCGGTGTTGGCATCGGTGGCGATGTCGAAGTTCACCGTCAGGTTCGACTGGCCGTTGTTGGCGTTGATGGAGTACATGTAGTTCATGTTGTCCACCCCCGACATCTGCTGCTCGAGGGGAGTGGCGACGGCCTGCTCGACGGTGAGGGCGTCGGCGCCGGTGTAGGTGCTGGACACCTTGATCTCCGGCGGGACGATGTTCGGGAACTGGGCGATAGGCAGGCCGGACATGGCGACCAGCCCGATGATGGTCATCAGAATCGACAGGACCATCGCCACGATCGGGCGGTTGATGAAGAATTTGGACATGGCGCTCACCCCTTCTGCGGCGGCAGGGAAGATGCCGCCGGTTGCCGGGTTGCCGGCGTGAAGGGCTTCGGTGTCACGGTCATCCCCGGCCTGACCTTCTGGATTCCCTCGACCACCACCGTCTCTCCTGGTTGCAGCCCCTTGTCGATTACCCAGTCGGAACCGACCTGTTCACCGACCTCCACCAGCCGGACATCGACTGTGTTCTTCGCGTCGACCACCGCAATCAGGTGTTTGCCCTGGAGCAGGCCGACGGCCCGCTGCGGGACCAGCAACGCCCCTGTTTTGGTCGCGATCAGGGCCCGGACCCGGCCATACTGGCCGGGACGCAGGAGATTGTCGGCGTTCGGAAAGACCGCGCCGATCTTGAAGGTGCCGGTGGTGGGATCGACCTGCCGGTCGCTGAGGGCGAATTCGCCGGGAAACGGGTAGACGCTGCCGTCGGCCAGGATCAGCTGCAGGGAGGTGTCGCTGATTTTCGCCCTGGATTCCTTGGATTCCAGGTATTCCTTTTCGCTGACGTTGATATAGACCTTGATCGGGTCAAGCGTCGAGACCGAGGTCAGTTCGTCCTGCATGGTCGGGCTGACCAGGTTGCCCAGCTGGGTCTTGGCGATGCCGGCGATGCCGTCCACCGGTGAGGTGATCCTCGTGAAACCGAGATCGAGTTGAGCCTTCTCGAGATTGGCGGCGGCGACGGCGACCCCGGCCCGGGCGGCCTCCACCGAGGCGCGGGCGGCAAGGTCCCGGCCGACGGCGTCGTCGAGATCCTTTTTCGAGACGGCGTTCTTCGCCGCCAGCGGCTTGACCCGGGCAAGATCGGCGCTGGCCGTGGCCGCATTGGCCTCCTGGATGGCAAGGGTGCCCTTCGCCTGCTCCATGGAGGCCTGGGCCTGGTTGAGAGCGGCCTGGAAGGTGCGGGGATCGATCTCGAAGAGGATCTGCCCCTTGTTCACAACCTGGCCCTCCCGGTAATTCTGGCGCACCAGGTAGCCGGTGACCTGAGGTCGGATCACCGCGTTGATCGAGCCGTCGAGGGCCCCGACCCACTCGCGGTAAATGGGGACGTCCTTCTGCTGCACCTTGACCACCTCGACAACGGGAGCCGGCGGCGGCGTCTTTGCCTGCTCCTCCTGCCGGCAACCGCCGTTCATACCAACGAAAACCAGCATCACCAGCACAAAGAATCCGTCACGGCAGTGTCGAAGTGACTGCAGACAACGCGCTCTCCTCCCCATATCTCCCCCTGTTGCGCAATGGTGGTGTTTTTTCGGGAACGCCCGGCGCTCCCGTTGCGGCAATGCCGCCAGAATGGCAGGCATTCTCAAAATTTGCCCGATGTTCATTGTATAGCAGATTTGCCGCCGTTTCAAAAAGGCTTATTCCATCGCTTGCGCCAGACATTCACGATGCAGGCACATTTCCTTCAAACACGCAGCGGATCGTGATACAGTACTGCAACGGCATGCGCCCCAACACGCCACCCATTCCTCATTCAGCCAACGCCGTATGCCCGAGCGCCCCGTCAGCCTGCAGAACTTCATCCACCGAACCCTGGCCGTGCGCCTGGCGCTGATGACCCTGATCATCGGCGCCCTCACCGCCGCCATCGTCTTCACCCTCGAACGCAGCGCCCTCCGGCAGGAGGTGGTGGATGAAACACAGGTGGAGATCCGCCGCCTGATCGCCAGGACCGTGCAGATCATCGCCGAAACGGGAGATGACAACGATACGGCCTTCCGGCAGGCCCTCGCGGAACGGACCAGGCTTTACCTGCAGCCGGAGAAAGGCAGCTACGCCTATGTCTGCTTCTTCGAGCCGGGCAGGAAGGAAACCTTCGAAGTGCTGGACTCCCGGCACCCGCTGGCAGGCAGCATAGACCAATACCTCCGCAGCAACCCTGCAGCAGTTCCCGACGGGAAGGAAACCGGGAAGATCCTCTGGCTGGAAGGCCGGATCAGCGTCGAGGTGGTCCTTCCGCTGACCCTTGCATCCGGGGCCACTGCCGGGTATTCCCGGGCCATTTTCGTCCCTTCCGAAACCGCGGTCACAACCATGCAGCGCTCGCTGCGCGGCAGCGTCCTGCTGGCAGCGCTGATCATCCTCGGCACCAGCGCCCTGCTCTACCCGGTCATCCGCCAGCTGGTCGGCCGGCTGTCCTTCACCTCCCGCAACCTGCTCGAGGCCAACCTCGACACTCTGTCGATGCTGGCCTCCACCATCGCCAAGCGCGACAGCGACACCGACATCCATAACTTCCGGGTCACCCTGTACGCGGTACGCCTGGCCGAGGCCCTGCGGCTGCCGGCCGCTGACATCCAGTCGCTGATCAAGGGGGCATTTCTCCACGATATCGGCAAGATCGGCATTCGCGACGCCATCCTCCTGAAGAACGGCGGACTCACCGAAGAGGAATTCAGCCTGATGCGGGGTCATGTGCAGCACGGAATCGACATCCTCGGCGATGCCGACTGGTTCCGGGACGCCGCCCAGGTGGTCGGGGCGCACCATGAGAAATTCGACGGCAGCGGCTATCCGCGGGGCCTGGCCGGCGGAGAGATACCCCTGCTGGCGCGGATATTCGCCATCGTCGACGTCTTCGACGCTCTGACCGCCCGCCGCCCCTACAAGGAACCGATGCGCTGCGACGAGGCGCTGGCGATGCTGTCCGAAGGGAGCGGCAGCCATTTCGACCCGCAGCTGCTCGCCATTTTCCGGACCATTGCCCCCGGCCTCTACCGCCTCGGCTATGAGCGCGACGACCGGGCCCTGCGCAACGACCTGAAGGACATCGTCGACCGCTATTTCATCAGGAACCAGGTGCTGCAGTACTGAAAGGCCGGGCCAACGCCCAGGCCACCATTGACAACCATCACCGGAGGGAACATGATCCGAGACCTCGCCCTGGCCGCCAAGGCGGCCTGCAGCCTTGAGGACCAGATATCGCTGGTACCGCTGGTCCTGCAGCTCAAAGACCTGGCCGAGAAGGCCACCAAGTCGGGCCTGCTCGCACTGGAAAGCGAGCTTTCCCATATCACCGACCCCTTCCTCAACCTCGGCATCCAGCTGATCATTGACAGGGTGGAAGCAGACAACCTCCAGGACATTCTCGATTCGGACATCTATTACAACGAGTCAAACGGCCGCCAGCTGATGAAGAAGATCATCATCCGCGAGGGTCTGCTACGCATCCAGGCCGGCGACACGCCACGCAACGTGCTGATCTGCACCAGGGTCTTCCTCGGCAAGCTCGAGGCCCAGCACTGGAGGCAGTAAGCCTTGCGGTGCCCACGGCCGGCAGGGGCCTGTTGAGCGTCGTGCCGTTGATACCGGGGCCCGCCTCAGCTCATATCGGTGGCGACGGCGTATTGCCGGTACTCGTCGCGACAGGGGGCGAACACCTCAACCGCGACGGAATCCTCGAGGATTTCGGCCTTGTGGGGAACATCCGCGGCAACGCACCAGCTGTCCCCCGGGTTGATCAGGCGTGACTGCGCCCCGACAAAGAGCCTGATCCGGCCCTTCACCAGGTACCCCGTCTGCTCGTGAGGATGGCTGTGCTCGGGAAGCACGGCCCCCTCGCTCAGCAGGAACTCCGCCATCAGCGACTTCTCTCCGTAGACGAGCGTCTTGACCCGCACCCCGCCGGTGACCTCAACGTACCCACTTTCCGATTTCCTGCCGAACATATCCCCTCCTTTCCCGGCCCGCATCCATCGCCCCGGGAGATTGTTCCGTTCTTCCGACACGCCGGCCGCAGGTGATCCAGCCGGCAACTCCCTTCAATCACGCCGCCTGCCGTGAGCGGACAAACTCGTCGAGATAGGGAAGGCCATGCTCGCGCACCGCGGCGATCGCCTCGTCAACCCGCGGGACAACCCGCTTCTCGGCCTCCGCTGCCGGCAACGGCGCCATCTTCGCCAGCATCTGCTCAACGCTCAGCGCCGGCACGAACTCTTCTATCACCCACCAGAGATCCTGCCCGGTCACAAGATGCGGAAGCCTGACCAGGTACTCCGGCAGGGCGAACTCCGCTCGATCCGACGATGGCGGCAGCAGGGAGGGGACAACCGTCAATTCTGGATATCTGCCCAGGGTCGACCAGCCGACCATGACCGTGAACTGGTCGTCGTCCTTGAGGCTGGGGCTGAGCACTATCCAGCACTTCAGCATGCCGCCGGCAGTCCTGCCAAAGGCCCTCTGACCGGGCCAGAAGCACTCTGCCCGGACCTTCTCTTCGCCAAATTCCGGCAGGTTCTCCCGCATCTGGCGGGTGAAATACTGCCTGAGTATCTTGCCGTACTCCTTGCGCATGGTGTTCTCCTTGCTGCAGCCGGCCACCGCGACAGGCTACCCCCGGATGCCGCCGCAAGCCTCCCTGAGGACCATCTGCATCTCATGCCAGGACTTGCCGCCGTGGGCGAATTCCGAAGGCCTGACGTACCTGAAGCCGAACCGTTCATAGAAGGGAATATGCATCTCCCTGCAGAGCAGCTGAATCGACACCTTTTTCAGCCGTCTCATCCTCAGCACGAAATTGGCTAGCAATATCGAGGCTATGCCCCGACCCTGGCATTCAGGGTGAACAACCACGGACATGATCACGGTATGCCTGCCGTCGGGATGGTGGCCGATCAGTTCCTTGAATTCCCTGTTCGACATCCGGACAATGTCGGCGCAGCCCGAATTGATGAATCCCGCTATCTCTCCATCGATTTCGATGACCATGAAGCCGGCGGGATAGGTCTCGATACGGATCCTGATCTTTTCCCGGGTGGCCGCCTCCTCGCCCTCGTAGGCAATGGATTCTATCAGGTGACACCGGTCGAGATCGGCCGGGACTGCCGAACGGATGGTGTAGTCGAAGGGATGCATAGGGTATTGGCGAGGCGGTTGCGTGGTTCCGGGCTGGTGTTGGCCTTCCTGCGGCATTCTCAGCCTGTCATGCTGCCATGTTTGCTGTAGGAAGAAAAGAGGATTAACCGCATCGGCGCTCTTTCCTGTGGTGAACACCTTGTCGAGACGAACCTGTCTATACGGTCCGGCACCTTCCGAAAACCTTCACTGATCCGTTGCCGCTCCGTGTCACAGGCACTCCATTGAATCGCCATCTCGCTGATATTCGAGATATTTTCCACAGATGTAGTTGCGACTTGACTCGTCTTGACAGTTATGTCATATTGACATTACTGTCATTTTATATGCTGTGCAGATCCTGCGGCATCGACCGCGTTCACGATGACCAACGAGAGTGTTCCCGACAGCTGCGGTGGAGATTTCCCAAAGCCGGCCGATTGCCCCGCATCGACAGACCCATCCGGCACCCATGACTGACCATCAGCAACCCATGCAGATACAGGACCATAGAACCGCTGTCGCCGCCGAGCGCCGGGAAAAGACGCGGGCACGTCTTCTGAAAAGCGCTTTTCAGGTTTTTTCTCAGTGTGGCTCCGATGCAAAAATCATTGACAAGGTCATCACCAACGCCGGTGTCTCCCGCGGCACCTTCTACAACTACTTCAAAACCAACGAAGAGCTGTTCATAGAGGTTTCCAGGGAGGTCAGCAACGAGATCATCCGGATCGTCGACCCCATCGTCGTGCTGCAAAAGGACCCGGCCGCGCGCATGGCCTGTGGCCTGGTGCTCGTTATCAGACTGGCGATTCGGGCACCGATCCTCGCCCAATTCGTGGCCCGCGGCGGCCCCATGGCCATGGGCGTAGGAAATCTGACAGCCGAAGTCGTCCCCAGAGAAATCAGGTCAGGGAGAGCAACAGGCCATTTCACGATCATCGACGAACAACTGGCCTTCGATCTCGTCCTGGGGCCGATCATCATGGCCTTTCACACAATTGCCCAAGGCGGACTCAGTGAAGAATATGCCCCGCAGTTCGCCCAGTCCATCCTGCAGGCACTAGGAGTGAAGGAAGAACTGGCAAACGCCTATGCAACCGCTGACTTCTCTGATGTCGAACTGCCGGAACACTCGATGCTCAAACAGGCCCACCTCCTGCCTCCATCCACTGTCGAGAAGGCAAGGATGAACAAGGCCTCAACATGATCTTCGCCATGATGTCGAGATGTTGCCAACAGCGGCGCCAGATCGAGAACCCAATCCACAGTCCCTCGTGCAACACCATGACGACATTTTCCCGTGAGCACCGTCCACATGGACGTGCTGAATCCCCCGTGTCAACCTCGCGAACGATAGCGCCGGCCCAGGTTGTTCTGGCACCCCCCGCTTTCTTCACCGTGTGCTTTCTCGCCTTCGCCCCAGCCTTTTTCCCATCAGCCGCAGGCTGCGCGGAAATCGGCCATTTCAACGGTGGTTTTCTCAATATCCGGGACTATCTCGTCCCGGAAAAAGGCGTGTACGGCGGGATGTATACCTACCTGTACACGACGGATCGGCTTAATGACGGCAGCGGCGAAGAGGTCGGGTCAATCCCCGCCGCACCCCGCGGGGGGCAGGGTCTCACCCCGGAAGTGGACGTCGACGTCGACATCTTCGTGCTCGCCCCGACCTTCATCTACGCGACGGAGCTGCCATCCCTCGCGATACGCTACGCCGGCCTGATCAGCCCGACCTTTGCCGATGCCAGCCTGGAGGCCGCACTTTCATTAGCGACCGGTCAAGGCGGCCTGGTGGACTCCTCAAGCCTGGGCATCGGCGACATGTTCGTGCAGCCGGTCTGGCTCGGAAAACCGCTCGATCACTGGGACCTTTCGCTGGCCTACGGTTTCTACGCCCCCATCGGCAAATACGCCACGGAGACCCTGACCCTGCCGGGTGGAGCCTCCGTGACGACAGAAGCAAAGGACAATATCGGCTATGGTTTCTGGACCCACCAGATTCAGGGGGCGGTAGCCTGGTACCCCTGGACCGACAGGCGCATGGCGGTCGTCTCCGCCCTGACCTACGAGATCCACGACAGCAAGGAAGATTTCGATTTGACTCCCGGGGACAACTTCACCGTCAATTGGGGCGTCAGCCAGTTTCTGCCGTTGCAAGAGGACAAGTCCCTGCTCCTGGAGGTCGGGGTGGCCGGCTACCACAGCTGGCAGGTCAGCGACGATTCTGGTCGCGACGCGGCCGACCCGGGCGTCCACGACCAGGTCCATGCAATAGGCCTCCAGCTGGGCTTCGCGCATCTGCCCTGGCAGACCGTGATGAACGTGCACGGCTTTTACGAATACGAGGCGAAGGACCGATTCCAGGGGCTGTCCTGCGGCCTCAACCTGACCAAGAAGTTCTAAGCGACCCTGCCGGAAAAGGCGGAGCCGCCGGCAGCAGCGTCGAGAGCCCCGGAATGGCACCTCCACCGTGGGTCACGGTGGAGCACTTGAGACAGAAAGATCAACCTGAACACACTGGAGCGCACATGCACGACCACG
Source organism: uncultured Desulfobulbus sp. (assembly GCA_964475345.1). Taxonomy (GTDB): domain Bacteria; phylum Desulfobacterota; class Desulfobulbia; order Desulfobulbales; family Desulfocapsaceae; genus Desulfoprunum. The sequence goes on along the minus strand of CAYYWK010000001.1, from coordinate 2,240 downwards.
ATACATCGTCATTATCGATTTCCCGGCGCGAACTGCTTCGTCTGGCCGGCACAGGGGTCACCGCCCTGGGGCTCGGCGCCATCGGCGGTTCCTTTTCGACGGCTGCGGAGAGCGGCGGCAGCGGGCGGCCATCGCAACCGGGTGCGCCGCCTGGCGGCCCCTACAACATCCTCTTTCTCCTCACCGATCAGGAGAGATTCTTCCGGCCGGAGGAGCTTCCCGCCGGTTTCAGCCTGCCGGCCAGGGAGCGCCTGGCCAGGGAGGGAACCACGTTTGTCAATCACCGCATCAATTCCTGCGTCTGCACGCCCTCACGTTCGGTGCTGTACACCGGCCAGCATATTCAGCACACCAAAATGTTCGACAATTCCAATTTCCCGTGGATCAGCTCCATGTCCACCGAGATCAGAACGCTCGGGCACATGATGCGGGAGGCGGGCTACTACAGCGCCTACAAGGGCAAATGGCACCTGAACAAAGACTTCGAGACCGTCAACACGCTGGGCACGCCCACCAGGATCTTCACCCGGGAGATGGAGGAATACGGTTTTTCCGACTATTTCGGGGTGGGCGATATCATTGCCCATCACCAGGGAGGATACCTGCACGACGGCGTCATTTCCGCCATGGCTGTGAGCTGGCTGCGCGGCAAGGGACGTGAGCTGGCCGCCCGGAATGCCCCCTGGTTTCTGGCGGTCAACCTGGTCAACCCCCACGACGTCATGTTCTACAACACCGACGCCCCAGGCAGCCCGCACCAGTCGCCGATATCCCTCACCCATGTGGTGCGGGAACCGGACGATCCGCTCTACGCCAAGCAATGGCCCTTTGCACTCCCGGCAAACCACGCCCAGCCCTTGAGCGCACCCGGGCGGCCACCGGCGCACCACGACTTCCTGCGATCCCACGATGCCCTGGTGGGTGAAATACCCAGCGAAGAACCGCGCTGGCGCCGCCGCCACAACTACTACCTGAACTGCCTGCGCGACGTCGACCGCAACATGGCGGCGGTGCTGGCAGAACTCGACGCCGCCGGCCTGACCGAGAAAACCATCATCGTCCTCACCTCCGATCACGGCGACATGGACGGCGCGCACCAGCTGCACGCCACGGGAGCTGTCGCCTACCGCGAACAGAACCATGTCCCCCTGATTGTCGTGCATCCCGCCCACCCGGGCGGCAGGACCTGCCGGGCGGTCACCTCGCACCTCGATATCGCGCCCACCCTGATCGGCCTCACCGGCCTGCAGGCCGGGCCGCGCAAAGAGATCGTCAAGGGGCTTCCGGGCAAGGATTTCTCCGGCCTGCTGGCAGCCCCAGAGGCTGCCGGCCCGACTGCCATCCGTGACGGCGTGCTCTTCAACTACAACATGTTTGCCTATCTGGACGGTGATTTCCTGTACAAGGCCGTCGCCTTCATCAAGCAGGGAGGCAACCCGAAGCGGTTGAAAGAAGCTGGCATCGTCCCTGACATGACGAAACGCGGCGCGATGCGGATGGTCTATGACGGTCGCTATGTGTTCGCCCGTTATTTTTCGCCAAAGCAGCACAACCGGCCGAAAACGATCGAAGATCTCTACCGCCTCAACGATGTCGAGCTGTTCGACAGTGCCACCGATCCCCTTGAGATGCAGAATCTCGCCGCTCAGGGCAGGCAGCATTATGAGCGTGTCCTTGCCATGAACGAGAAACTCAACAGGCTGATCGACGCAGAGGTCGGAGAGGACCGCGGCCAGATGCTCCCGGGGGGCATCGAGGCCGGCTGGGAGATTACCGCCGAGACCATGGCCCCGTGAGAGAGCCAGTACCGGGGTGCTGCCCATTGGGGAACAGCGCCGGGAGGTGCTGTCGCCGCCGGACGACGTGCACTCGCCCGTTCCGGCGGACGGCGGGAGGCCGTCGCCGGAACGGGCAATGGGGTCGTGACCCTGGCGTATGGGCAGAAGTCACGATTGGGGAGCCGTTGTTGCTCAGGCGAGGTCGAAGCGGTCGAGGTTCATGACCTTGGTCCAGGCGGCGACAAAGTCGTCGACGAACTTTTTCTGCCCGTCCTCGCAGGCGTAGACTTCGGCAATGGCGCGGAGCTGGGAGTTGGAGCCGAAGAGGAGATCGACGCGGGTGCCGGTCCATTTCGGCTTGCCGCCTGCCCGGTGGCGCCCCTCGAAGACGTTGCCGTCGTCCTTGGCTTTCCAGACGGTATCCATGTCGAGCAGGTTGACGAAGAAGTCGTTGCTCAACAC